>JBAWCX010000760.1:0-2775 GCA_049590495.1 Binatus sp. (SeqCode) | reverse complement strand
CGTCTTCTACGCGACCAACGACGCGTACGCCGCGGCCGCGATCATTGCCGCGACGGCGTTGCGCAGAACTGGCGCAGGACGCGACATTGGCTTCGTCTTTATCCACCACGGCGTGTCGCCGGCCATGGTGACCAGGGCCCGCCACGCGAGCTTCATTACCAAAGAAGTGGAACCGCTGCGGTTCACCCGCGGCAAGTACTACCGCGATTGTCTTACCAAGCTGCGGATTTTTCAGCTCGTCGAGTACGAGCGCGTGGTCTTCATCGACGCGGACACACTCCCGCTCCAGAATCTCGACCATCTTTTCACCTTGCCTCTTACGCGGGCCATCGCCGCTCCGCGCGCCTACTGGATCCTACAGCCCAGGGCGACCAGCCTGTTGCTGGTCGTAACCCCATCGATGGGCTACTGGGACCGAGTTCAACGCCACTTTGCCTCCGCCTTTGAGAAGCGCCTGTATGACATGAACATCATCAATCTGGAGTTCGCGGATGAGATTCATTTTCTCGCCGACGAGTATGGCTGTTTGAATTCGGAGTGGAGCTCCGCCACCGGCCCGTTCCACTTCGGAGACGCCGAGCGCGCTCGCCAGATTGCGATGCTGGTTCACTTCAGCCACCTGGGTAAGCCCTGGTTTTGGCGGCCCGAAGACGCTTACCGTTTGCTCCCGACGGCCCATCCCATATTCCATGAGCTTTGGGCGGATTGGTGGGCCTTGCGGGATGAGATCCTGGGCGATGTCCCCATTGTTCCCGTCGCGCAGCGAGTGCGGCTGTCGGCGAAACTGTATCTCGGGCTGGCAATGCGACGACTATCCCAGCCGGAGCCCAACCGCATCACCGGCCTGAGTAAAAGTAGCTGAGGAAACTCCCGTCAAGCCGCTAGCGCGGCGTGAGCAATACCACGGGGATGTCGCGTTTCGTTCCGGCCTGGTACTTGTCATAGTCGGGCCACTGCGCTGTCATGATCGGCCACACGCGCTTCTTTTCTTCGGCGGTCGCGGTCCGCGCCCGGACCGGAATCACTTTGTCCCGTACCTGGATCTTCACATCGGGGTGCGCGAGCAGGTTTTTGTACCACCCAGGATGGTCGGGCGCGCCACCCTTCGAAGCGACAATCAGATAGTTGTTGCTGTCGCGCCCGTAGATCAGCGGGAACTTTTTCGTCTCGCCGGATTTCCGCCCGATCGTGTGCAGCACCAGAACACTGGTGTTGTTCCAATCGTGGCCAATCTTGCCGCCAGTCGCCTCGTACTGGCGGACGTGCTCGTCTCCGAACAAACTGTAGTCAGGCATGGGCGTAGACTGCCACGTTGGCAGCCCTCCGGCCAACCCTGTTCGTTACCGGAATCAACTCCAAACGTTATGTCTTGTCAGGGACGCGATGGAAATCGCCATGGAAGGTCACTATCGCGGAGTCGGTACCGTTGACTTGGATCAATTCCTTTCCGCTCATTGCGATCAGGTCGTCGCTCTTCATCGCGATGTCTTCATCGGCGTAGATATCTTCGCGCGCGTAGGCGGGCAACACCCACAGCAGGTTGTGGCCCTGCTCGGTCAAAACGTGATTTCGCAGTCGGGCGGTGCGGCGTCCCTCGTCGACCGCCGTGACATGATTTTCGAAGCTGATGACATCCAAATTGTTGCCGCCGAATTCGAATTTGGTGAGCACCAGCTCTCCGCCAGACGCAGGGCGGCGCCGGTAGCACAGCTGGTAAGTGTTACGTTCAACGTGCAGATGGTTGCCCGTCCGATTCAACGGAGTGACCGAATCGGCGCTGTCAATCGTTCCTTCCCAACATCCGTAGAAAGAAGCAGGCAAAGCGTAGTCGATTGAGTCCAGGATGGTCGGTTTGAGAGCGACCGCTTCGGGATTTGGGGCTGTTGTGCTGCAGCCGGTGTAGATCAGCATCGCGAGAACGCCGGCGAAGAGGCTGATTGACTTTTTTCTCACGGTCATTCTCCCGGCGCCCAAGTCGCGAGTCGCGATACGGATCGTCCACGCAGCGCCTTAGCGTTGTGCATCATTCGGCAGATAGCCGATCTCGTCGATGACTAGCAGCCTGCAGGCGTTGACCCGCGCGATGCATGGTCTGGCGGTGTTCGTGGTCGCCGGCAATCGGCGGCGGCCCCTACCATGGACCCTCGAGCCACTGCTCGACCATCGGCAGCCGATCGCTGCCCCAAAATGGCTCGCCGTCGACGAAGATCCAAGGCGAGCCGAACACCCCGCGCGCGACCGCCTGTTCGCCTTGCTGGCGCGCGATGATCTTCACCTCGGGATCGGCGATACCCGCCAGCATTATATCCCGGTCGATCCCCAGCGGCGCCGCCGCGGCGGCGATGGCATTGGGATCGTCGGTATCGAGGCCGTTCTGGAAGTAGCCGACTATGATGCGCTTGGCCAAGGCGGAGGCGGCATGCGCATCGTTTCGCTCGAGATGATAAAAGGCGCGGATCGCCGGCAATCCCGTCCTTGGATGATTTTCCGGCAGGATGAACGGCACCCCCTTGACCCTTGCCAGGCGCTGCCAGTCGCGGCGCGCATATTCGCCCTTGAGCGGCGTGCGGCTCAGCCCTTGCGCACCGGTGACTTTGAACGCGGCGCCGAGCGTGAAAGGCCGCCACGCGACTGTTCGGCCGTGGCGCTCGGCAAGCGCGTCGATTTCGAGCGCGGCGAAATAGGCATAGCCCGAAGCAAAGTCGAACCAGAACTCGATTGGCGCCCCGCCGCGCTGCCACGTTTCGCTCATTTTCCGTCCAACTCGCACATGAT
>JBAWCX010000759.1:0-1512 GCA_049590495.1 Binatus sp. (SeqCode) | reverse complement strand
CCCCATTAGTCAATCCGTCTCAAAGTTGATGTCTGGACCGTCTTCTCGCGAAGAATAACTCTTTTACTTGTGGCCAGCTTTACTGTGTCAAAATAAGATTTGTAATGCTATACACAGCTACAGTCTTCCCGTCAATCAGAATCGCCGTGATCGTCCTTCACGCTGATCCAAGTCTCAAGCATTCTGTTGCGTTCGCTCCCTCGCTCAAAGAACGGTGCTTAACTGTGCCAAGTAGAGACTTGAGCAGAGCATCTCCTGTGCCACTTTGATCTATTCAGCAATTCGTTCAACTTTTTAGGTTTAATGCAGACTACCGTAGCCGCAGTGATGCAACTGATGGTTGCGAGGCCGCAACAGACAAGGGCTGAAAGCCAGTGTCGATGGAAATCTAAGATAGTTGAAGATAGTTTAAACTAGGCATGGATTGATTAGGCTAGCTCGACGGTCGAACTTCAGCCGACTGGCTCGAAGGCGATCCGATCGCCCACCTGCGTCGAACTCTCGTCCGCCGCGCCAGCCGGCAGTTCGAGCGCTCTTCGCGCTCCGAATACTATCGACGAGACCTGCCACGGCCGCAGCCGCCGGTTGATCTTCACAACCGTGTTGCCGCGCCCGATGAAAATGATGTCGATCGCAAAGCGCATGAAGAACATGTGCATCCACATGAACGGTGTGAAGCGGCCGTTCTCGAAGATCATCCCGGTGCCGGGCTCGAGGCCGTCGCGACCCAGCAGACCGCGACCCTGGCCGGCTAGACCGCCGGCGTCCTCGAGTCGAGCGCACAGCACTGTTCCGCGGGATTGATTGAGTGCTCGAAGCGAAGGTTGCACGGTCGACGTTGTCGCCGCATCGGGCGTTCGGGACTGTCTCATCACCTCATCATGTAATAAAATCGCGTCAGTTTCATGCGCTACATTCCGATATTCCTCGACGTGGCCGGCCGCGAATGTGCGGTCGTCGGTGGCGGCGAGGTCGCCGCGCGCAAAGTCGAGTCGCTGCTCGAGGCGGGCGCTCACGTAACCGTCGTGAGTCCGCGCCTGTCGCCGCCGTTGGAGGCAATCGTTGCGCGCGGGCTGGCGGTTCATATCGCTCGCGGCTATGCGCGCGGCGATATCCGCGGATGCGTGCTGGTGTACGCCGCGACTGACGATCCGAAACTGCATCGCGAGCTTGCGGCCGAGGCGCGCGCGCTCGGAATTCCGATGAACGTCGTCGATGTACCCGAGTTGTGCACGTTTATCGCGCCTGCGGTCGTGACGCGCGGCGCGCTCCAAATCGCCATCTCGACGGGCGGTGCGTCTCCCGCCTTTGCCGCGCGGCTGAGACGCACGCTCGAGGATCAGTTCGGGACCGAGTACGCGCTCACGCTTGAAGTGCTGCGCGCCGCGCGCTGGCGGTTGCATGCCGATGAAATCGATCCCGCCGAGCGCATGCGCCGGCTGAAGGAACTCGCCAACTCCGCGCTGCCCGAAGCGATTGCGGCTGGCGACGTGGCCGCGGTCGAGCGGATAC
>JBAWCX010000758.1:0-1980 GCA_049590495.1 Binatus sp. (SeqCode) | reverse complement strand
GCGACGCATGAAGGATCGGCGGGCGCGTGGCGCAATGCCTTCCTGAACGCGCCGTACCTGATGGACACGGTAGCGGCGATGGGGATGGTGAGCGACACGTTCGAGACGTCGATCACGTGGGAGCGATTTCCGGAATTCCATCGCCAGATGATGGAGTGCGCGCGCGAGGCGATCGCGCGAGTGTGCGGCAAGGGCACGGTGACGTGCCGATTCACCCACGTTTATCCCGACGGGCCGGCGCCGTACTACACGATCCTCGCGCCGGGCAAGCGCGGCTCAGAGATCGAGCAGTGGGACGAGATAAAGGCGGCGGTGTCGGACAAGCTGATCGCGATCGGCGGCACGATCACGCATCATCACGCGGTCGGGCGTTATCATCGGCCGTGGTACGACCGCCAGCGACCGGATGGATTCGCGCTCGCGCTGAAGGCGGCGAAACGCGCGCTCGATCCGCGCTCGATTCTCAATCCGGGCGTGCTGATCGATCCAGATTGAAGGGCGAGCAGCAACTTGAAGAAGTTCCCGTGTCCGTACCTCAAAGGTGAAGTGGAGCTAGCTGACACGCGCGAACAACACATTGCTGAGCGGCATCCTGAGTTGTTGCCAGCCCATCTGGCAGAAATCGAGCAAACTCTTGCTGAACCGGACGAGATTCGCCGCAGCGGACGATTTGCTTCTGCGCGGCTCTTCTCGCGCTGGTTCGACGGCCTGTTGGGCGGTAAGCACGTAGTTGTGGTTGTGCTATGCTCATCGGCAAGGCATGGCAGGAACTGGATTGTCACGGCCTACATTGCGCGCAGTATCGCGGTAGGAGATGTCGAATGGAAGCGAAGCTAAGTTTCAAATACGACCGCGATGCCGACATCTTGTACATCAACAAACGCGATCCATATCCGGCGCAGGAGTCAGAGGAGTTGCCCGACGAAGTCGTGGTGCGGCTCAATCCTGAATCGCGCGAAGTCGAGAATGTCGAAGTTCTGTTCTTCTCGACGCGACTCTTACGGGGCGACTTGTTTGAATTGCCGGTGACTGCCGATCTGCGAATCGTAGCGGAAGACTAGTCGTCGATCTTTAGTTGTTTCTTTGCCGCGTCGCTCATCATGTGCGGCGTCCATGGCGGGTCCCACACGATCTCGACGCAGGCGTCGTCGCAGCCGGGGATACCGAGCAGCTTGTCCTGTATGTCCTGCGTGATCGACATGCCCATCTGGCAGCCGGGCGCGGTGAGCGTCATCGTGACGTTGACGACGCGGTTGTCGATGGCGACGCCGTAGATAAGTCCGAGGTCGACGAGGTTGACGGGAATCTCCGGGTCGTAGCACTCGCGCAGCACTTCGTAAACGTCGGCTTCGGTCGGTGCGGGCGAATTCTCCATAGCGCTCACTCTAGTATATAAGAGGATGAGTGTGCGCGATATGCGCGGTGCGGCGCGCGCATTCAGCGGAGGTCCGAGATGCCCGACAAAGAAGAACTGTACGACGAAGCGATCGACGCATACGCCGACGACAAGTTCGACGAAGCGATCGAGCTCTACAAAAAAGCGCTCGAGATCGATCCGAAGTACGTCGATGCGATCCACGGGATGACGATGTGCTACCAGGCGAAGGGCGATCTCGACGCGGCGATCGAGCTGACGAAAAAATATATCGCGCACGAGCCGGAAGACATCCTGGCGTACACCAACCTCAGCATGTTCTATCAGAAGAAGGGGATGGTGCCCGAAGCGGAGGCGGCCGGCGCAGAGGCGCGGCGGCTTGATTGGAAGCGGCAACTCAAGGAAGGCAAGAAGTAGGGTGAGATGAAGCTCAAGGACAAAGTTGTACTGATCACCGGCGGCGGCTCGGGACTCGGGCGCGAGATGGGGCTGACGTTCGCGCGCGAGGGCGCCAAAATCGGCGTCAACGACATCAAGCCCGAGTCGGCGCAAAATGTCGTGACGGAGATTGAGCGCGCGGGCGGCAAGGCCAGGCCGTTTGTCGC
>JBAWCX010000757.1:0-6305 GCA_049590495.1 Binatus sp. (SeqCode) | reverse complement strand
CAAGCCACGGCGCGCTGGAGTAACTTCGCTCGGGATCGGCGGTACCAACGCCCACGCGATCCTGGAAGAGGCGCCGCGTGCCACTGCGTCGGGTCCTTCGCGTCCGTGGCAGGTGCTGACCCTATCGGCGAAAACGCCGGCCGCTCTGGACGCAATGGCTCACGACCTCGCAGATCACCTTGAGGGGAATTCGGCAAAACTCCCCGATGTTGCTTTCACCGGTCATCTTGGCCGCAAAGCTTTCCCGTATCGGCGGGCGGTCATTTGCAAGGACGCGATCGGCGCGGCCGATACGATCCGCCGAGGCGACGCGAAACGGGTCATTTCCAATTCAGCACGAGAGACCGGGCGGCCAGTGATTTTTCTCTGCACAGGACAGGGATCGCAGTACGTCTGGATGACTCGCGGGTTGTATGAATCCGAGCCGGAGTTCAGATCCGCGATTGATTTCTGTGCCGACTATCTGCAGCGGTATCTTGGCGTCGATCTGCGCACTATTCTGTTTCCATCCGAGAACGCAACCGGAGAGGCCGCCGAATTACTGAATCAGACGCGGTTGACCCAGCCGGCGCTATTCACGGTCGAATACGCTCTGGCAAAGCTGTGGTCTTCGTGGGGTATCAAACCCGCGTCGATGATTGGGCACAGCGTCGGGGAGTTGGCCGCCGCTTGCATTGCTGGTGTCTTCTCGCTGGAAGCAGGCCTGCAGATCATCGCGGCACGTGGACGCCTCATCCAAAGTATGCCTGGCGGTTCTATGACGGCGATTCCGCTGGCCGAAAGCCAGGTGATTCCCCTTTTGAACGGGAAGCTTTCAGTGGCAAGCGTCAACGGTGATGAGCAGTGCGTTATTTCAGGTCCGGACCATGCGATCGGTGACCTCGAGAAGTCGCTGGCGGACAAGGGGATGGCGTATCACCGGTTGCGGGTTTCGCACGCATTTCATTCGAGCATGATGGACCCGATCCTGCGCGAGTTCGCGGAGTTCCTTCGAACTGTGGAACTGGCACCGCCGCGGATCCCATTCATTTCGAGCGCAACGGGAAACTGGATCACCGACGCCGAGGCGGCCGATCCCGAGTACTGGGCAGGACAACTGCGCCGGACTGTTCGATTTGCGAACGGTATCGCGGAGGCGCTGAAGACTCCTGACGCGATTCTTCTGGAAATCGGTCCGGGCAATACTTTAAGCGCCTTGTGCGAGCAAAGCGCCGGGTTCTCCGCCTCGTCGCAGGAAGTTATTTCTTCGATCCGATCGCGCAACGACAGTACCAGTGACGAGGAATTCATAGCACGGGCGCTCGGGCAATTGTGGGCGGCCGGAAGAAAGATTGACTGGAAGGGTTTCCATTCCCACGAACGGCGCCGGCGGCTGCCGTTGCCGACATACCCGTTCGAGCGCGAGCGTTTCTGGATCGAACCAGGACGGAGAATCGAGTCAGTCGCGCCCTCGGCCGCGGAACCCGAGAAGAGCGTCCACGAGATTGGATTTTTCAGCCCCTCATGGAAGCGCGCCGATCTGACTAGGCAACAACGCGTACAGAATATTGGGCCGTGGCTAATCTTCGAGGATTCGCAGGGTCTCGGCGCCCGGATCACTCAATTGCTTCGGCGACACGGCGAACAATGCATCTCAGTGCAGCCCGGGCGGAGCTTCGCGCGACTCGGTTCAGATAGGTTCGAGATCGATCCCGACAGCGCGGCTGACTATCAGAGGCTACTCTCTGAGATCGCCGCGCAAGGAAAATCGCCGCGCTCGGTCGTTCATCTGTGGTCGGTGTGCGATTCCGGTCTGGGCCAGGACTTGCTCGGTGAGCTGTCCGCGGCAGAGACGATGAGCTTCTACAGTCTCCTTTTTCTCGGTCAGGCTTTGGGAGCCATGGATCTCGAAGGTCTCGTGCAGATTGGGGCGGTATCTAACAGCCTGCATCAAGTCGAGAACGAGCCGATTTTGCGTCCGAGTCGCGCGCTCCTTGCGGGCCCGTGCGGGGTAATTCCCAAAGAACTCACCAACATTCGCTGCCGCAATATAGATGTCGAAGTCCCCGGCGCCGATGCAGCCGAACAGGTCGTCGCCGAGCTTCGGGCGGATGCGTTCGAATCGCCGGTCGCATATCGGAAAGACCGGCGCTGGGTGCAGACTTTCTCGAGACTTCGCGAAACGGAGAAGCAGCAGGCGATCGGTGTTCGTGACCAGGGCGTATATTTGATCACCGGTGGACTAGGAGGAATCGGCCTGGTCATGGCCGAATCGATAGCAAATTTGGTTAGAGCCCGACTAGTCCTGGTAGGGCGCAGCTCTTTTCCATCGAGGGAGTCGTGGGACGAATGGTCGAGTGGTCACGGCGACGGCGATGCGATCGCACGCAAGATTAGAAAGGTTCGCGAAATTGAAAACACGGGCGCCGAAGTAATTGTTGCGACGGGAGACGTTTGCGATCCAAAGGCGATGCAGCGAATCGCCGATCAGGTCCGCGCGAGATTCGGCGGCCTCAACGGGATTATCCACGGAGCCGGCGTGCTCGATGATGCTCCGCTGTTGCAGAAGGATCGGGCGCAAGCGGCGCGCGTGCTCGCGCCGAAGGTGCGAGGCACGCTCGTGCTGGAGTCGGTCTTTCAACGGGATCCGATCGATTTCTTCTTCGCAATGTCGTCCGTCAGTTCACACCTGGCGCCCGCGGGTCAGGTAGACTACACGGCGGCCAACGCTTTCCTCGACTCCTTCGCTAAGTCTCGGTCCACTGGCCGCACTCGTTTCGTATCGATCCAATGGCCCCGGTGGGCAGATGTCGGGATGATGGCCATGGATTTCAACACTCACTCGGACGCCGGGTCGGTTCATCCACTGCTAGGCAACGCGAAGCATGAAGGCGAAGGCCGAACTGTCTATTCTACGACTCTAAGTCTGGAGAACGACTGGATAGTAAACGAACACCGCCTAAGTCGTAGCACCGGACTTTTCCCTGCAACAGGCTACCTGGAAATGGTTCGAGCGGCGGTGATCGATCTGACCGGCACCTCGGCGGTATCTATCAGCGACCTCTATGTCAGCCAACCGTTAAAGGTGAAGCCACGCTCGGCTCAGCCGCTGCGGCTGCTTATGCACCAAGAAGGCGAGAGCTACCGATTTTCCGCTCAAACCCGGTCGCGCCCTTCAGGTCAATGGATAGAATGTGCATCCGGAGCGGTGGCCGCTGCCGGACCATCGCAGCTAGCTCACTATGATATAGACAGCCTCCGCCGGCGGTGCGGCTCTGGCAAACTTGTGGGTGGTCCTTCGGTGCGAAATGAGGTGCAGGAACGCTACATCGAATTTGGACCGCGATGGCGGAACCTCAAGACAGTCTGGCTCGGGCGCGATGAGGCTTTGAATCTGCTCGAACTCCCCGCCAAGTTCACGAGAGAAGTGGACACCTATCAGCTGCACCCTGCATTGCTCGACATGGTGACCGGCAGTGCGATGTTTCTGATCAAGGGTAACGAGGTGGCCGGCCACCTGTATGTGCCGATTTCATACGGCAGCATTGTAATTTCGAGTCCGCTTCCGGCTACCTGTTACGCACACGTGCGGAGCCAGGCGGGGACCTCGATCGAAAGTCCCATAGCCACGTTCGACGTCACTGCAATGGATCTGGACGGCAATGCCATCATCGAGATCCGCGATTTCTCGGTCCGTCAGATACCTGAGGTCTCTCTCCTGGAGAGCTCAAGTCCGGTAGTTAGCATCGAACTGGTGAATACCCAGGAGTTTGATAGAAGCGAGGCATACGAGACGGTGGAATCGCCGAATGCGTGCTCGTCGAAGGAAGGCGCTCAAGCCTTCGAACGCGTGCTTGCCAACGTGCGAATGTCGAGCGTCGTCGTCTTTCCGTCCGATTTCGCTCGCTACGTCGAGAGCAGGAAGCCGCGGCACACAGTTGTGGCTTCAGAAAGACTAGTTGCAGTTCCGTCGGACAACTCGAACGAAGAAGCCGAAATAACACTCAGGCGCTGGTGGAAAGAGCTGCTGGGCATCGACACTGTGGGCAGCCAAGACAACTTCTTCGACCTGGGCGGGCAATCTCTCACAGGCGTCCGACTGCTCGCAAAAGTGAAAAAGAAGTATGCCGTCGACCTGAAGCTCGCTACCCTCTTTTCGGCTCCGACGATCGAAAAACTATGCGCGCTCATCCGCCACCAGACGGCCCCGACGTCATTTCAGTCCTTGATCGAGATTCAACCCGGTGGCTCCAGGCCGCCATTGTTTTTGATTCACGAGATCGAGGGAAGCGTCCTCGTTTTTCGCGATCTCGTAAAACATCTTGACCGAGACCAACCGATTTGGGGTGTCGAATATTCAGAGAGCGAGTCCTCAGCGCCCTTACTCCGGTTGGAGGACCTGGCAGCGCATTACCTGAAGGAGATCCGCAAGCTTCAGCCGAGCGGCCCATACCATCTACTTGGCTATTCGTTCGGCGGGCTGCTCGCATTCGAAATCGCGCAGCAACTGCACGCTACAGGACAGCGCATCGAGCTGCTTGGAATGCTAGATACGTTTCTAATGAATGGCGTAAGGGCTTCAGCGCAGAAGCGTACTCTACTTCAGCGGGTTATGAGAAAAGCCGCGTCAATGGGCAGGCATCTACGCCGCGTAGTCTTCGGTCCAGAGCGTCGAGCCTACTTGCGAGAGGACCTCGCAGAGCGTCTCGACGCGATTACCGGCCAGGGCCGGCAATTCATATATGGCATCCTAAGAGCTCGTGGACGTTCTATCCCGAAATTCCTGCATCGCGCCAAAGACGTAAACTGGTATGCCGCACTCAGATATGAAGCGCAGCCCTATCCCGGCCGTGTCACGCTGTTTCGAGCAACCACACCTTTGAGTTTTATCGATATGCCAACCGACCGTGAGCTCGGATGGGGTCCTCTAGCGGAAGTCGGCGTTGAGGTTCACGAAATTCCCGGTACGCACCGCGAGATAATGCGAGAGCCGAATGTTGGAATCCTCGCACGCGAGCTAATCGGCTGCCTGGCTGCGGCTCACGATCGCCAGCTTCACAATTCAAACCTCGTGCCCCCCAAACAAATGGTTGAGGGAGTCTCATCGCGCCGCATCATCAGTCCCGATATGGCGGAAAACGTCTCTTAGACCCCAATTTCGACCCGGAAAATAGATCTTTGCACGCCGTAACGGAGCTGGACAGTGGCTCGGATATATCGACGACGTGGTCGCCGGTAGCGAAGCCGTCGCGGCTGCCGCGAGGCGGTTTATAATGACCAAATCATCCAGTGTTTTTCCGAGTCTCAGCAAATTTCGAAATCAAAATCCGGATAATAAAGAAAGAGATGAGTCAGTCAGTCCACTTGCTATTAGCCAGTGATTCCGCGACGTCGGCAGGCCTTGCAGTAGCCGTATACTCGGCAATCAAACAGACCTCCAGGCCGGTGGAAGTGTGGGTGATTCAGGAGGGTCTTGACGCAGAGACAATCGCGTCCATGCGCACATTCTGGAGCGGTGTCGCGGAGGTTCATTTCCTGGCAATGAAGCCCCTACCCTGGTGGTGGGCAACAGAGAAATTTCCGCTCCTCGCATGGGCGCGCATCCAGGTGGGTGAATTATTGCCGCCCCATGTTTCGCGCTGCATCTACCTCGATACCGATACCTTGGTGGGGAGAGACCTTGTTGAGCTTTTTGATATGCCGCTCGATGGAAATCCGATCGCCATGTCGATCAATAATAACGTACCACCGGAGGTGGTTGCGTACCTTGACTCGGTCGGTATTGAACCCAGTCGCTGGTTCAATTCGGGGGTGGCACTCATCGATGTCGAAGCGTGGCGCCGGGGCTCTGCGACCGACGGACTGATCCGCTGCAAGCGAACGATGCCGGCAGTGCTTTGGTTCCCGGATCAGGATCTACTCAACAAGTACTTCGCGGGCCGGATACTGAAACTCGATCCTTCCTGGAACCGTCGCGATGTAGCGTATCCCCTAGAGGGTCAGATTCTGCATTTTGCGGGTGCGACAAAGCCGTGGGATATGTCTGAGGACTTTGGACATCCGGGATTGCGCGCCTGGCGCGAGGTTTACGCGCTATGGGGAAGAGCGCCGGCTCCAAAGCGCAAACACAAAATCAAGATGCGAACCGCGTCACTAGTGCGGCACATCATCTCTTTAGCGCGATGACTTCCCGAAGTTGCGCCGGACTCGACGCCGGGCGCGGACCACATCAAGCCGACGAAGAGATGATTAGGGCAAGAGGGCGACGACGCTGAAGGGAGGGAGGGTAAGGGTGAGGGTGTTGGCGGAAGTCGATATGCCGCCGG
>JBAWCX010000756.1:0-2329 GCA_049590495.1 Binatus sp. (SeqCode) | reverse complement strand
CAACTCACATGCAAGAGGTCCCTGGTTCGAGTCCAGGTGCGTCCACCAAATAAATCAGCTATCGGTTTGCGCGCGCGGTTGGCTTGTCGCTCACGGTATAGACCTGGCCGGCGCGCATGTAGAGCTTTCGGGCTTCTTCGAGCGTGAATGGACGGGCGCCGCGGCGGCCGAACACCGCCAGCTGGTTGCCGCTCTCGTCGACGGCGCGGTCGCGGTCGAGGCCTTTGGGAATCGCGAGCGCGGGCCCGTGCGTCGCGAAGGTCGCGATCAGCCTGGGAGATGGACGCGGTGAAAACCCCTGATAGGTGGGCAAGTCATTTGGCGAAATCAGGTCGAGCACGCGTAGTCCGTTCTTCCCATCGGCCAGGTATGCAAAAACGCTCGCGTCGGTCATGCCTATCTTCGTGTCGTTCAGGTCATTGATCTTACCGTCGGCATTGTAAGTCTGATCGATTCGCGGATGCTCAGGACGCTCCACGTCGATGATCACCAACCCTTGTGCGCCGGCTGACACGTATGCGTACGTGCGAGCCACATAGATATTGCGCGCGTCGTGCAGAGCAAGCGCGGCGTCGTCGACCGGGCGCGGACTGGTTGGCTCGGTTACGTCGAGAACTTTCAATCCCTGCGCGTCGACTACGAACGCATAGCGGAACTGCACCGTGATTGCCCGCGGCTTGACAACATGCGGCGCGTCCACTTCGCTGACGACCTTCATCTGTGAGGGGTTGGATATATCAACGATGACGATTCCTCGATCGCACAGCACGTACGCGTAGTTACCCGCGATCGTGCCGCCGACCGCGCCATTCAGGATTCCGCCAGGATTGAATCCCGGACCCCGCTTGAAGAAGTTGTCCTCGGGATTGCCATTTCCCAGCGTGATCACATCGACAGCTATGAGACCTTCGTACTTGTCGGTGACGAACGCGTACTCTGCGGCGAGTGGCGGCTTCTGTTCGAGATTCTCGGCGCGCTGCCTTCGCTGAGGGTCGATGAGCATCGTCGTCGGCAGCAGGACGGCGGTCGCATACTTCGTCGAGACATAGGTTCGCTGTCCCAGCGGCGACACCGGCGCCGAGGTGAATCGCTCGGAGAATCCCTTGTTGTCAAGATTCGCGATGTCGTAAACAACGAAGCCGCCTTTGCCCTGCGCGGTAAAGAGATACTCGCCGCGATTTTGGATGGTCATACATTCGCCGTGGAGCTCTGGCGTCGAGCCATTCAACCCGGGCGCGATGACCGCGGCATGCTCGAATGAATCGTGCAGGCGACGGCCGCCGGTGACGAAGGATTTGAATTCATCGGGATACGCCAATTCGTGCAGATGACTCCCGATGACGGCCTGCGGCTCGTCGCGCTCCGTAACGATCACCGCTTGCATCCCGTCAGTCCCTTCGGCGACCCAGCAGAACCTCCCGATGAAGTTGACGAAATTGGTGCCCTGCATCAGCAACTGCGCCATCTTTGCGTTGTTGTCATCGTCCGCTGAGATGTGACAGTCGGTGCATCGCTTGGTCTCGGTCAACCTGACTGTGTGCGGGACAGTCGTGCTGAACGCCTGCGCGGAAAAGCCCTCCGCCGAAACTGGAATCTGTTGCGTATAACTGACTTCGCGCTCCGGGTTATAGGACGAGACCTGCACAGCGCACGACGAGCGTGCGGGCGAGATGCGATTGCCAGTGGTCACTCCATCCTTGGCGATCATGAAGACGTCGTCGCGCAGTGTCTGATAGTCATAGCTGGTCCAGTTGCGCGTCATGTCGCCGTCGTAGTGAAGAATGGGCCGCCGCATGTTCGCTTTCATCGGCAGATGGCAGCCGAAGCAACTGGGCACCCACGACGAGTGACAGGTCTGGCAGGCCATCGAGTCGAGCGGATGCGCCAGTTCGTCGTCGGACACGTCGATCTTGCCCCAGGTCTTGCCGTCCTTCTGTATGGTGTGTGCATAGGCCGCTTCTTCCCAGGCACTACGCCATGCCTTTGAGGCGGGATTGTCGATCAGCGCGAGTTGAGGCAACGGCCACTTGTCGCGCTTCATGGTTGACTGCTGCTCGACCTCAATCACGCCGCCGGCCTTGTGGCGGGTGCGGAAGCGCTGACCGAAGGGTGTCTTCTTCGCGCTCGAATCCCGGAAGAAATTGATTCGCTCACCGGCCGCGCCGTTTCCGGTGGCGGCAAAGGTCGTATATTTGGAATAGGTACCGTGACAGTCTTCGCATCGGATCTGGATTGGCCCGCGCACCTCATCATATAGCTTGCCATTCCCGTGCGAGTCGCCGACGAAGTGACAGTCCGCGCATTGCATCCCGTATTCATTGTGGATGTC
>JBAWCX010000755.1:0-21452 GCA_049590495.1 Binatus sp. (SeqCode) | reverse complement strand
GCGTATTGATTGCCCCGTTCGAGCTGAGCGACCCTGTCCAGACCCCCGACCAAGAGGCGGCGTACCGCGCGAAATTTAGAGCGGATGGGCTGGTCAGCCTCCTCGGAGCCCACGTCGGTCGCAGCCTGTGGGTTGATCATGCGACCTTCGGCGGCAAGACCACCGAGCAGCACGGCCTGGTCGCGACGGCTGCGAACATAAGTGACTTTCTGGTTATGCATCAGCTCAACCTGGAACATGGTGCAGTTCTGAGTCTCGCCGGCGCCAGTGCGCGAAGCATATCGGACGACGAACAGAGCTGGCCGGCCCCGGGCAAACTGTGGCTTGACGGATTCGACTACCACACGATCGCCACTGACAGTCCGCGAGACGTGACATCGCGGCTAAAATGGCTCGGGCTGCAGACGGGCTTCTATCCGCAGCCCTATCGTCAACTCGCCAGGGTGATGCGCGAAAGCGGCGATGACACCGGCGCGGTTGCGGTGCTGATCGCGATGGAGGACGCACGGTTCAGGAACTCGGGTTTCTTCAGGCGCGCGTGGGCAGGATTTCTAAAGGGGACCATCGGATATGGCCATAGACCCCTGCTGGCTATTCTTTGGTCGCTGGTCGTAGTGATTCTGGGATGGGCCTTGGTCACGATTGGCGGACGTTCTGGAGTCATGCGCCCGACCTGGCCCGAGTCGATCCCAGCGTCAGCGAACACCTCGTATGAGGAACTTCATCCGCTGCTCTATTCTCTCGACGTATTCTTGCCATTCGTGAACCTGCATCAGGAACACTACTGGTGGCCCGATGCCAAGGCGTCCGGCTCTTTCCCCCTCTTCGGACACCGATTACGAATGAGTGGCCGCGCGTTGCGGTACTATCTGTGGCTGCAGGTGATCGCGGGCTGGCTGCTCAGCGCGATTTTCGTCGCCGGTGTGACTGGCCTACTCAGGAATCACTATTAGACTTGGCGACGGGCTCGGCGGATTCCAGAATGAGATGAAAGGCTCGAACTCCGCGCCGTCACCGGCTGCGTTGCCTTCGCCCTCCGCGAAGTGATTTGGGTTTTGTGCCGCGCTACGCGATTGCGCTGTCGACGGCCTGGACCAGCCTGCCTTTGGGAACCGCGCCGATGATCTGTTCCTTGACCTGGCCACCCTTGATGATGAGCAGGTTGGGGATGCCCCTGACGCCATAACGTCCCGGCGTTTGCGGATTGTCGTCAACGTTGATCTTCGCAATTTTCAGGCGCCCGTCGTACTCGCCCGCAAGATCGTCGAGTATAGGCGCGATCGCGCGGCATGGCCCGCACCAGGGCGCCCAGAAATCTACCAAAACGGGCGTCGCTGACTTCAAAACTTCCTGGTCGAAGCTCGCGTCGGTAACGTGAACGATTTTGTCGCTGGACATTCGAAACTTGTCTCCTGTGCTCTCGGTCGCAGTTTGAACATAAGTACGGCCGCGTAGTCAGTCAAGGCAGCGGTGATTTGCACTTGATCCGCCTGCCGAATCCACTACCCTTGGAAACGCCATGCGCGCGCCAATGATGAATGACGTGTTGCCCGACCTGCTCGAGGAGATGGTTTATCTGCTCAAGCAGCAGGGCGCCGACCCGCTGGAATCCAAGCTGCGCGCCGCGCGAATCGAGTCGGTGTGCGATTGCGGAGACGAGAATTGCGCGAGCTTCGCGACCGCCGCCGAGGTGAAAGTCGCCAACTACGTCGAGCTGCAATCGATGGAAGGCCAAGTCATCATCGATCTGAACGCCAACGACGAGATCTGCTTTATCGAGGTGCTCGGCCGTCCCGACGTGAAGTACCTGCTCGAAGAATTCTACGACGCGCAGACCTGATCCGAGCGGCGCGTGTCGCTACTCTTAGCCCGCCGCGCGCTTTTGCGGCGCGATGCGAAACCGTTCGACGAATCCCGCAACCTCGCCCACGACGCGCTCCTTCTCGCTGTCCACGGTAATCACGTGATAGCTCTCCTCGAGCTCGATCGCGCGCTTCTCGGCAGCGCCAAGGTGTCCCATCACGTAGTCGACATTCTTGCGCATCGGGCACGTGTGATCGCGTCTGGCATGCATCACCAGCGCCGGCTGCGTGATGCGCGCCAGCATCGGCTTCACCATGGCGCTCAAATTGAGCAGCTTCAGCGGCGCCGACAACGGCATCAGATGGCAGGTGGGATGTATCGACCGTGCGGCGGCGTCGTGGATGTCCGACCCGCCGCGATTGAACAAGTAGATGCTGTCGACGTACGAGCCGAGCACGCCGCGCAAGCTTCGCAGCGCGATCGTCGTCGACGCCGGCAGAAAGAACGCCGGCGCAAGCATTGCGAGTCCCGCCACCGACTCGCCCTGGTCCGCCACCAGCCGCGCCGCCAGCACCGCGCCCATCGACAGTCCCACGACCACGTTGGGCTCGCCATATTGGCGCAGTTCCTCGAGCCCTTTGACGACGCTTTCGTACCAGTTGTCGTAGCTGGCCGCGCCCAATTCCTCGGGCGTCCCGGCGTGACCCGCCAGCCTGACGCCGCGCACGCGAACGCCGCGCGCCGCCAACTGCTCGCCGAGGTAGCGCATCTCGTACGGAGTTCCAGTCAGACCGTGAATCAGCAGCGCGCTCACCCCGGCGCCGGGAAAGGAGAACTCGTGCGTATCGACGCCCGACGCGTGGCGCGACGGAGGCTCGTCGGAATCAGGACTCATCTATATCTTATGCCGCGCAATCGGCGCGCTCCTTCAAGTTGACGACTCGGCTGCCGCAAGCTGGTCGCTGTCGATTTGTATCCTGGCCTGATCCTTAAGCTGATCGAGGAAGCGCGTCCATGCCTGCGCGCGGCGCTGCTCGACGTATTCATCCATGAACGCCTTCTTCCCGTTCTTCCAATCGTCGTCGGTCGGTTCGGCGCGCGAGGTGACTTC
This sequence comes from Binatus sp. (SeqCode), assembly GCA_049590495.1. Lineage (GTDB taxonomy): Bacteria > Desulfobacterota > Binatia > Binatales > Binataceae > Binatus. The sequence continues at coordinate 18,538 of JBAWCX010000755.1, read as the reverse complement.
GAACAGGTACGAATTGCCGGCGCTTTCCATGACGCGATCGATCACGCCCGGAATCGCGGGCACGGCCGCGGCGGCGTCGGTCACCTCGGGAAACTGGCCGATACCGGAGACGCTGCGGTCTGCGCGCAGAAAAGGATCGACATTTTTAATTACGAGCTTGTTGGCCGCGGCCGCTTTGTCAAAATCCGCCGGGCTCTTGATCGTAGCGAGGATCTTTTTCGCCTGCTGGCTCGCGTCGGCTTGCGCCGTCGTGCGAATCAGCGCGTCGCGCACCTGCGCTTCGATCTCCTTCAGCGCGGGAATTCGCGACGGCTGCCGCGCCTGCAGCTTGATCACGTATGGCGCGCCCTTCTCCGGGACGAGCGTCACGCTCCCCGCTTCGAGCTTGAATGCCGCCGCGACCAGTTCGCGATCCTGCTCGATGCCGCCGGCTGGCTCACCCTGCCCGAATAGCGGCGTCTGCACCGCGTCGATGCCGCGCTTCTTCGCGAGGTCCGCCAGGTTGCCGCCCGCCACCGCGGCAGCCAGGTCTTCCTGCGCCGCCTCGCGCGCGAGCTTCGCTCCGGCCTGGGTCCGCAGCTCTTCGATTATTTTGGGCTTCGCCTCGGCGAGCGTGTCGGTATGCACGGGCATCGACTGCTCGAGCTTGACGACATGAAAGCCGTAGTGGGTCTCGACCATCGTGATCTGTCCGGGCTTCATCGCGAACACTGCGTCTTCGAACGGCTTGATCATCTGGCCGCGGCCGAACGTCCCAAGGTCGCCGCCCTGGCCGCGGTTGGATGGATCGTCCGAATACTTCGCCGCGAGCTTTGCGAAGTCTCCCCCCTTCGCTTGCGCCTGCTTCAGCACGTCGAGCGCCTTGGCCTTCGCCGTGGCTTTCTCTTTATCGGACGCGCCCGCGGGCACCGCGATCAGGATGTGCCGCGCGTGAACCTGGTCGGGATGCGTAAAGCGGGTCTTGCCGTTGCGATCGTAGTAGTCCTGGATTTCCTTGTCGGACGGCGTGTACTTCGCGGCCAGCACCAGCGGCTCGTAGTGGACGTAGGTAAACTGGATGCGCTCGGGCTCGCGAAATTGCTCCGCGTTCTTCTTGTAGTAGTCGGCGATCTGACTTTCGGTCGGCGAGATCTTCGCGGTGAAGTCGGCGTAGGCCAACTCGGCGTAGCGCAATCCGATCTTTTCGTTGGCTAGATTGTAAGCGTGACGCGCCTCGTCGTCGCTCACCTGCACGCCCATGTTGATCATGTTGCGCAGCGTGTCGGCGATCATGCGGCCCCGCTCTTCGGTCTCGTATTCAGCGGGCAACAGATTGTTGTTGCGCAATACGTCCTGGTAAGTGTCGAAGTCGAACTGCCCGTCGCGTTGAAAGACCGGCTCCTTGGCAATTTTCTCCTGGAGCGCATCGTCGCTAATGCTGATGCCCAGATGGCGCGCCTCTTCACCGATCAGTTGTTCCTCGATTAACCGCTCGACCGCTTCCTGGCGAACGTTGATGCTCTTGAGCACGGCGGACGCGTTGGCGCCGTACATCTGTTGTAACGCCTGGCGGATTTGAGTGGCTTCGCGATCGACCTGATCGCCAAGTATCTGCTGCCCGTTGACGGTCGCTAAGGGATGGACGGTGTTGAACAAACCACCGCCACCGAAACCCCAGAACGCCATGATAAGCGCCAGGAACGCGAACGTGACTTGCACTTGCCACGAGTATTGATAACGGCGAATTCCTTCCAGCATTGAATCGTCATCATACTTTACCGCCTTTTGCGTGCGCAATTGACCTCGATTACTTGCTTGGGCATCCCATCCTCTGTTAGCGTGTCGCGCAGCGGTAATCGGACGGACCCAAACGTCTCCGCAGCGGAACCTTCGAACATTTGGGCCGCGACGTGGTGTGGTATTCGGGCCGGGTTTTGGTACCGGCAGCCGGGCCTGAAATGGGCAGGCAAGGGGAGAAAATTCGTGGTTCTCAACTCAATTTTCGGTTGGTTTTCCAACGATCTGGCGATCGATCTTGGCACCGCCAACACGCTCATCTACGTCAAGGGCGAAGGCATCGTGTGCAACGAGCCGTCGGTGGTCGCGGTGCAGAAAGATTCGCGCGGCGCGCGGCGCGTGCTCGCCATAGGCTCCGAGGCGAAGAAGATGCTCGGCCGCACGCCGGGCTCGATCGTCGCCATCCGGCCTCTCAAGGACGGCGTCATCGCCGACTTCGAGATCACCGAGAACATGCTCAGCTACTTCATCAAGAAAATTCACTCGGGCCGGACTCTCGTCCGCCCGCGCCCGCGCATCGTCATCTGCGTGCCGTTCGGCATTACCGCGGTCGAGAAACGGGCGGTGCGCGAATCGGCCGAGCAGGCCGGCGCGCGCGAAGTCTATCTGATCGAGGAGCCGATGGCGGCCGCGATTGGTGCCGGCCTTCCCATCACCGAGCCGGCCGGCAACATGATCGTCGATATTGGCGGCGGCACCACCGAGGTCGCTGTCATCTCGCTGGCCGGCGTCGTCTTCTCGCGTTCGGTGCGCGTGGCGGGCGACAAGATGGACGAGGCGATCATCCAGCACATCAAGCGCAAGTACAATTTGCTGATCGGCGAGCGCACCGCCGAGCTGATCAAGATAACCATCGGGTCGGCCTACCCCGGCAATGAGATTCAGACCATGGAAATCAAGGGCCGCGATCTGGTCGCCGGCGTGCCCAAGATTATCGAGATAACCGATGAGGAGATTCGCGAGGCACTGATGGAACCGGTGCGCCAGGTCGTCGAGTCGGTGCGCATCGCGCTCGAGCGCACGCCGCCGGAACTGGCCTCCGACATCGTCGACAAGGGAATCGTGCTGGCCGGCGGAGGCGCACTGCTGCGCAACCTGGACGTCCTGCTGCGCGAGGAGACCGGCCTTCCGGTCACGCTGGCCGACGATCCGCTGACCGCGGTCGTGATGGGCGCGGGCAAGGTCCTGGACGAACTGTCGCTGCTGCGCGACGTGACCGTTGACTGATCGACTCGCCGCATATCTGCTGAAATTGACCCGGCGCGTCGGGCTGTATTGACGTGAGAAGCGGTTTTCTCTGGCGCAACCGCGTGCTGCTGACCAGCGGCGTGCTGCTCATTCTGTCGCTCCATCTGATCTCGACGGGAGTCCATCCCGGCGATCTCGCGGCGGGTCCGCAGTCCGCATTTCTGGAACTAATCCGTCCAGTTGACGCCGCCTTCACACGCCTCGGCGAAGGCGGTTCGTCGATTGTCACCGACTACGTCGACCTGCTTCACGTGCGCGATGAAAATGCCCGTCTGCGCAACGAGCTGGCGCGGGTCAAGAGCGATCAAGCGCACCTGGCCGAGCTCGAGGTCGAAAATCAGCACCTTGGCGAGCTGCTCGAACTCAAGAACGCGCTCGGCGCGAGCGCAGTCGCCGCCATCGTAATCGGCAGCGACGCCGCGGGAATTTCGCGCACCCTGATTCTCGGCTCCGGCACCGACGAGGGACTTCGTCCCGGCATGGCCGTGCTCGCCAACCAGGGCGTCGTCGGCAAGATCATCACCGTCAGTCCGCACGCCTCGCGAGTGTTGATGATCAACGACCACAATTCCGCGCTTGACGGCTTCGATCAACGCACGCGAGCGCGCGGCATCGTCGCCGGGCTGGTTGACGATGGACTGATCCTGAAATACGCCGATCGCTCGCAGGACGTCCGGGTCGGCGACACCATCGTGACCTCGGGCCTCGACGGAATTTTCCCGCGCGGTCTGCTGGTGGGAACGATCCAAAGCGTGCATCGCGAAGGGCCGGGCTTGTTCCTTGGCGTGCGGATCGCGGCGGCGGTTGATTTTCGCGAACTCGAGCAAGTGCTGATCCTCACGCAGCCGCCGCCTCACCTCGACGACCAGCCCCGGGACTGACGCTGTTGCGCCTCATCCTGCTGTTCGCGGCGTTCGTGGTGCTGGGATTGGCGTTTGAATCCGCGGTCCCACACCTGGTTTCGTTTCGCGCGCTGATTCCCAATCTGATCATCATACTGGCCGTCGATCTCGGGCTGCGCCATCATGGCGTGCTGCCCGCGATACTCGCGTTCGCGATGGGCTATGCGACCGACGCGCTCGCCGGCTCGCAGCCCGGCCTCAACGCCTTCATGACGACGATGGTCTTCCTGGTGAGCTACGAGATTTCCTCGCGGCTGATGGTGACCAACGCATTCGTCGGCGCGACCGTGGTGTTCATCGGCGTTATCGCGTCGGCGCTGGCCAGCGTTTCCATCGCCAACGGGTTCAAGGCACTTTCTGAGACCGGCTCGATGCTGCCAGGACTGATGCTCGAGGCGACAGTTTCCGCCATAGTCGCGCCGTTCATCTTTTCGATGCTGGCCACCAGCAAGCGCCTGACGGGATTGCGAGTCGGAGCGGCGCGCGACGGGTACGTACGCGACCGGTAGTGAGGGACGGATGTCATGATAGTGGAACCTCCCCAGGGCGATCGGCACGCGAGATGTTTAACGCTTGAGAATTTGAAATGCGGTACGGTCTTATTTCCATCGCCGCGGCGATCGCGCTGACTTTTGCGTTCAGTAGCGCGCGTCCGCAAGCAACGGCCCAGCCACAAGCTAGCCCCCAGCCGCAGGTCCACTCATTCGGGCCGGTGTGTCCGCCGGGCCAGTCATCGATTGCGGAAAGGGAGCCCGACGGATCGCTCAATTGGGGCTGCTCGTCGAGGTTTGGAGGGGGTCCTGTCGGCGAGCCGCCTCTGGCCGGCATGGTTCAGAGCTGCGCGAAGGACTCTGATTGCCCAGGTGATACGATTTGCCAGGACGGCAGATGTGGTCGCACTAACATGCAGTGCGATGCAGATGCCGACTGCAAGTATTCTGAGTTCTGCGACACTTCAAAGCGGCCCGTCGGCGGCTCGCGGGGAATTTGCTCACCCCGCGGAGGCCATTATTAGACCAAATTCGCATAAGCCGCTGATCAAGCGGGATTGCCTGCGAGAGCGGCACGCGAATAGATTGTAGGGTTAGTTGGGAACGCATCAGTGGCGAAGTTCCACATCCCTAAAAGCAATCGGCCGGTCCCGCTGCTGGAACCGCGAATCGTGACGTTGACCGTCATGATGTTCGCCATTCTCGCCGTCGTCTCGGTGCGCCTGTACTACCTGCAGGTCCTGCATCACAAGGAAAATGTCGAATTGGCCGATCGCAACCGGATTCGCCTGCAACGGGTGCCTGCGCCCCGCGGGCTGGTCTTCGATCGCAATCACCGCCCGCTGGTCGATACGAGACCGTCATTCGACGCGCAAATCGTACCCGAGGATTCCGACAATCTTTCGCTGACGATAGAAAGGCTCGAGCGCTACACCGGCGCAGACCATATCGCGGACAAAATTTCCGACGCCGATGAGGCGGGGCGCCCCCCGTATGAGCCCATCACTGTCGCCGAGCGTCTTGGATGGCAACAAGTGGTCGCGCTCGAAACGCATCAGCTCGATCTGCCCGGCGTCAGTCTCCAGATTACCCCGGCGCGGCACTACCTGTACGGCCAGCTCGCCGCGCATCTGCTCGGCTATGTCGGCGAGGTGACCGTGGCCGATCTCAAAGCCCACGAGGACTACCACATGGGCGACGAGATCGGAAAATTCGGCCTCGAACGGGTGTGGGAGAGTTCCTTGCGTGGTAACGCCGGTGGTCAGGAAATCGAAGTTGACTCCGTCGGGCGGCGCCTGCGTGTGCTCAAGGAAATTGCCGACATGCCCGGCCAGAGCCTCGTCATGACCATCGATCTCAATCTCCAGCAGGCGGCGGAGCAGGCGATGGCCGGGAAGAACGGCGCCTTCGTTGCGCTCGATCCGAGAAACGGCGACGTGCTCGCGATGGTCTCGCATCCTGCCTTCGACCCCGACATCTTCGGCGGTGGCGTGAAAGCCTCGGCGTGGCGCGAACTGATCACCGACCCGAGCCATCCATTGCAAAATCGCGTCATCCAGGGAATTTATCCGCCCGGCTCGACCTTCAAAATTGTCGATTCGATCGCGGGACTCATGGAAGGCACGCTGAAACCTGAGACAGAGTACAATTGCCCCGGCGGGATGTGGTTCGGCGGGCGCGAGTATCACTGCTGGCGCAAACAGGGCCACGGCACCATCGAGCTGCACGATGCGATCGTGCGGTCATGCGACGTTTATTTTTACAACGTCGGACAAAAACTCGGCGTCGATCGAATCGCCAAGTGGTCCAACCTGATGGGACTCGGAATCAAGACCGGTATCGATCTCGATCACGAGAATCCCGGCACCATCCCGTCGTCGGCCTGGAAGCAGCGGCGTTACCACGAGCGATGGTATCCCGCGGAAACGCTCTCGGTCGCCATCGGCCAGGGTTACGTCGCGACCACCCCGCTCCAGATGGCGCAGGTCGCCGCCCAGGTCGCCAACGGCGGCATCCGCTACAAGCCGCAATTCGTCAAGTACGTCGAGGGACTCGACGGCAATATCGCCAAGACGTATCCGCCGGTGATCGAGAACCGAATGAAGATCGATCCCGACGCGCTCGAAGACGTCAAGGACGGGATGGCTGACGTCGTCAACGGCGCCGGCGGCACCGCGCACAAAGCGCACCTCGACAACGTCGTCGTATGCGGGAAAACCGGCACCGCGCAGGTCGTCGGTGACAAAGGCCCCTCCGGCGAGAGCGACGAGGAGGAAAAAAATACGCCCGATAAGTACAAGGACCATGCATGGTTCATCGCGTTCGCGCCCAAGGATCATCCGACCATCGCCGCCGCCTGCATCATCGAACACGGCGGTCACGGCGGCAGTGCGTCGGCGCCCGTGATTCACGACGTCTTCCAGCGCTACTTCCAGCTCAATCCGCCGCCGCCGAAACCTGAAATAGCGCGCGTGCTCGAAGACAGCTCGCAATGACAGGAGTGCGGCCCTGATGGCGGCCGACCGCAGGTTCATACTTCACTTCGACTGGACCCTGTTCATCCTGGTCCTTGCTCTGGCGGGAATCGGGCTGGTCAGCGTCATCAGCGCGTCGTATGCGGGCTCGCATCGGACCCTGGATCCGCTGGTGATTCGTCAGTTGATTTGGATCGCCGCCGGAACGGCCGCGATGCTCATTGCGGTCCTCGTCGACTATCGATCGTTGCAGGCCTACGCCTATCCATTTTACGTGCTCGTGATCGGACTTCTGATTGCCGTGATGGTAGCAGGACACGCTACCGGCGGATCGCGCCGATGGATCAATCTGGGCGCCTTCCATCTCGAACCCTCCGAGCTTGCCAAGCTCGCCGTCGTGCTCGTGATGGTGCGTTATCTGCGCGAGGAGCCGCCGAGAGGAGGATGGGGCCTGCAACATTTGATCATCCCGTTCATCCTGCTCGGCGTGCCCGCCGCACTCGTGCTCAAGCAACCCGATCTCGGCACCGGACTGGTGCTCGTTCTGATCACAATTACGCTGGTTTTCGTGGCCGGCCTGAACTGGCGCACGATGCTGGTGCTAGCGGTCGCCGGGATGCTCGCTGCGCCGCTGAGCTGGCACTATCTCAAACCTTACCAGCGCCAGCGCCTGGTCAGCTTCATCAATCCGCAGGCCGATCCGCTTGGCTCCGGCTACCACGTAATCCAATCTGAAATCGCGATCGGCGCCGGGGGCCCATTCGGCAAGGGATTTCTGAAAGGCACTCAGGCGCGACTGAATTTTCTGCCCGAGCAGAGCACCGATTTTATCTTCGCGGTTTTCGCCGAGGAGTTCGGCCTGGCCGGCGCGCTGATTTTGCTGACGCTGTATGCGAGCGTGATTGCCCGCGGCGCATGGATCGCAAGGCACGCGCGCGACCGCTTCGGCGCGCTGCTCGCGGTCGGCGTGACGGCGATCGTCTTCTGGCAGGTGGCGGTCAACATCGGGATGGCGACCGGGATGCTGCCGGTGGTCGGCATCACGCTGCCGCTGGTAAGTTACGGCGGCTCGTCGGTGATCGCGATGATGGCGGCGATGGGCATCCTCATAAGCATAAACACCCGCCGCTATCTGTTCTGAATAGTGGTGCAACTGATGTTGCGTGCGAAGTATCTGATTGTAATTGGGTTCGCGGTTCTTTCTGCTGCTGTCCGACCGGCTCTCGCCGACAATGCTTGCCCAGCCCTTTCAAGAGTGAAAGCGACCGACCTGCTAGCCCTTTACAATCTCGTCCTCTGCAACTTCCCTCCCCCAGGCGTTAGCTGTTCCTCAGCACCTCCTGACCTCGACGCAAGAAGCTGCGAACAGAGGTCAACGATTACGCAAGATCGCATGCTAGGAGACCTTCGTCGCCTCATAGTCGTGCACGCTACCATTCCCGCCTCGGACCGGAAATCCAAGACATCGTCGGACCAGGTTCTCGTCTTTGGATGCGTCGGTGGACAAATCAAGGCAGTTCTCAATGCACCTGAGAGTTGTGGATCAGAGGCAAAGGTGGAGTCCGCCACCCCAGATAAAGTTGTTATCACTTCTTATGATCCCCGCACTGACAAGCATCCTGAGAGACTAAGTTACAATCCGCCATACGAGTATGCAGAGCATGGAGATCCGTTCTTCTCCTACTTACCCCGACCCGACAAGATTTCGTGCGACCGCCTGAAAACCATTAAGGCGGATACTTTGACGGGCATTCGAACGGGCGGCTGCGACCAGGTTGATCAAAATGGCAGATGCGAGGATGAGGCGCCGAAGGTTGATACGGACCGCATGATAGCTGGGCGCCGTCTTATAGTTGTACACGGGTGCAGCGCCGACCATTGCGAGGACGGGATGTACGCCTTCAGCTGTGTATCCGGGCGGGTCAAGACGGTTTTCGACCGGGAGTTCATTGGTCTGGAAATCGACGATTTGTCAAACGACAAGCTGGTCCTTTCCGTAGCTTGGGATTTTGGCAAGGGTGGGCTGTACACCCCCTCAGAAACAAACCAGATCACGTACGTCTGGAACGCCGAGATGCAAAACTACGTCCTAAGCAGCATGCACCTGAGCCCATTTCAACAACCCTGAGTTTTCTCGACGAGGTAAAAGCTCGTGGCTCACAAAAAAAAGTTCACCGATCCCGTCGACCTTGAAATCGTCGAAGTTCAGCGCCGCTTCGTCGAGGTGATGGAGACCGTCAGGCTCGAAACAATCAGCCCCGAGACCAAGCAGCGCTACCTCGCGGTAATGAAATCGCTAACCGAAAAGCTCGCGATGCCAAGCAAGCCACTCCACGAAATCCTCGGCGAGATGATGGCCGAAGCCGGCCCCCTAATCTTCCAGGCCATGCAGCGCTAGCGAATCTCCCAACGCTTCGAAAGCGTTTAGGCGTGGGCGTCATGCTCCACCGTAATCGTCCTGCTGCCGGTGCGATCGTTAATCAAGCAATCGCTTGACTTACTTTCAAAAGGGGATACTTTACAAAGTGATGAGTCGGCTGTCGATGATGAGCGGATCAATTTCAAACGGAGGCGAGTTATGGCTATTACGCTGAATCACACAATCGTACCGGCGCATGACAAGGAGGCGTCGGCAGAGTTTTTCGCGCGCATGTTTGGCCTCAAGTACGAGGGAGCGATGGGTCATTTTGCGCCGGTCAGGATCAACGAAACTCTTACGCTCGATTTTGACAACTGGGACCGCTTCGAGATGCACCACTACGCTTTCCACGTCGGCGACGCGGAGTTCGACGCGATCTTCAGTCGAATCAAAGAGGCCGGCATTCCGTATGGCAGTGGTCCGTTCTCCCAGGAGGATATGCAGATCAACACTCGGCGTGGCGGGCGCGGTGTCTATTTCAAGGATCCCAACGGCCACGTGCTGGAGCTTCTTACCCGAGCCTGATCGGTGAATCGCAGACAAAAAGAGGCGGCTCAGATGAACCGCCTCTTCGCGAACATGTGAGTGTTCATTCTCAGCCCTTCGGGAGTTGCAGGATGCGCTCGCCTATCATGTTTTTCTGCACTGGCGAGGTGCCGCCTGCGATTGTCATCGACTCTGACGCGAGGACCCGGCGCATCCAGTCGCCGTCGGGCGCGAACGGTGTGTGGCGCTCGAGCAGCGCGTACTCGCCCAACAGCCGCGTGATGAACTTGGTCATCCGCTGGCCCAAGTCGGTCGAGAGCAGCTTGGAGATCGAGGCCTCGGGCCCTGGCTGCTGACCCTTGAGACGTTTCGACAGACTGCGCAGGCCGTTGTACTTCTTCGCGGTCGCCTCGATCGCGAACTGCGCGATTTGCTGGCGGATGTCATTGTCCTCGATCGCGGGCCGGCCGTTCAGCTGCACCGACTTGGCAATCTGGACGAGCTGATGGAGCAACTGTTCAGTGCCGCCGAGCGTCTCGCCGATCCCGAACCGCTCGTGCATCAGGGTCGAGACCAACACCTGCCATCCCATGTTGATCGGGCCGAGCAGGTTTTCCTTGGGCACGCGCACGTCTTCGAAAAAGATTTCGTTGAACTCGCTGTCGCCGGTGATTTGCTGGAGCGGCCTGACGGTCACGCCGGGCGCTTTCATATCGACCAGCAACGCGCTCATCCCCTTGTGCTTGGGCACGTCAGGATCGGTGCGCACGAACAGCTGCACGAAATCCGCGCGATGAGCGATCGTCGTCCAGACCTTCTGGCCGTTGACGACAAACTCGTCACCCTTAAGCTCCGCGCGGCACTGGATCGACGCGAGGTCCGAACCCGCGCCCGGCTCCGACATTCCTTCGCACCAAATCTCGTCGCCGGCGAGGATCGGATTCAGGTAGCGCTTCTTTTGCTCGTCAGTCCCCCACTGCATCAGCGCCGGGCCGGTCATTATGACGCCGAGCACGTTGCATCCCATCGGCAGGTTGAGGCGGCCGAGCTCCTGCTGAAAGATGACCTGCTCGATGAAGGTGGCGCCGCGGCCGCCGTATTCCTTGGGCCAGGTCAGCCCGGCCCATCCCGCGTGGTAGAGCTTTTTATGCCAGGCCTTGAGGCGATCCCAGATTGCGTCGTCGCCGCCGGCTTCGGGGTCGTCAGCGCGGCCAATAGATTTCGGGCGATTCTCTTCAAGCCATCGCCGCACATCCATCCGATAAGCGTCCTGCTCAGCCGTCCACGTAAAATCCATTTCTTCGAAAATCTCCCCGTCGATAATTCGCGTTGATGCGTTCCGGTCAGATCAGGCTCGGCGCGATTCCGTATCTCTTGAGTAGCGCCCATTCAGACCGCCGAGCAAGCCCCCGCACCGGCGAATTGGGAATGGATCATCTCGAAACCTCACAGAGCTTCGGTGTTGCTACGGGCCGCCCGGACCAACCGCGATTCCCGCTGCGCCATAAAGCCCCGTGAAACGACCGCCGATGCTACCGATTGGCGCGACGTCGCCGTCGCTGTCGGCCGCAAAGATCAGGATAGGCTCGACGTTGGGACCGAATTCGCCGACTTCTACGGTGCCGCCCACCGGAACGCCGCCCTTCTTGCGTGCCGGGTGTACGCTCGGGTCTGCGCTGGCAACGGACGGGTCGTTCAACACATAAATGTTCCCGTTTGAGTCGAGCGCAATCCCATAAGGAGCACCAATCCCTGTCTTGATACCGCCAATCGTGGCAATCGGCTTAACGTCGGCGTTGCTGCCGGGGGCATACACGGTAACGCTTCCGGGGCCGGCTGAAAAGAAACTACAGAAACCCGGCCCACATTCGTATTTCAGGGGGCCATCGTTGGTCACGTAGATGTTTCCGCCATGATCAACCGCGATTGCCGTAGGCGATGCGAGCTGTGTATTGGGACCGCTGATGACGGCGATTGGTCTGGTATCAGAGCTGTCGAGTCGATATACGGCGACACTGTCGGGGCTGGCCTGGTAGCATGTTCGCCGATTGCAGTTCAGGCTGCCCTGATTCGCGATATAGACAGCTCCGCCACGTCCGACTGCCATGCCGGTCGGAGAGCTCTTTCCGCTTTGATCGATGTTGAGCGTGGCGTTCGGCACCGCATCGCCGGCGCTACCCGCTGGATACTCGGTGATGGCGTAGTCGCCGCCACCATCCAGGACGAAGATGTTGCCGCTGGAGTCCAGTGCAATTCTGAAAGGGTCAGAGAGTTCCGTGTTGTCTCCGGCGATTGTGGCGATAGGAGGTCCCGTGGCATAGCTGCCCCCTGGATAGATGTCGATACTGCCGCCGGTGCCGCCGAGCTCGTTCGCCACATAGATATTGCCCACGGAATCCAGTGCAATGCTGGAAGGCCCATTGATCCCGGTGTAATTGCTGGTGATCTTCGTGTTCGGTATTGCATCGCCGCTGCTGCCGGCCGCATAAACGATTACGCTGCCAAATTGGGTTACCCCGCTTTGGCCGTTCAATACGTAAAGGTTCCCGCCGGAATCCAGCGCGATGCCAACGGGTGCGTACAATCCGGTATCGGCGCCGGCGATGGTCGCGGCAGGGGACACGTTGCCATTGCTGCCAGCGGGGTAAGTGTTGATGCTGTAGCCGACCCCATTTATGTAACCGCTCACATACAGGTTCCCGCTGGAATCCAGCGCGATACCGCGTGGATAGTAGATACCGGTATTGTCACCGCTGATGACAGCGATGGGCGCCGCGTTTCCATTGCTGCCGGCCTGATAGACAGTGATGCTGTAGCCGTTGTCGCCGTTAGCAACATAGATGTTCCTGCTCGAATCCAGCGCGATACCGATAGGGTAAGAGAGTCCCGTCTCGGCGCCGCTGATGGTGGCGACCGGCGCTACGTTCCCATTGCTCCGAGCGGGATAGACGGTAATGCTGCCCGGGCCGTATCTTTCGTGCCGCGCGTTGCGGCCGCCCTCAGCGTTTGCGACGTAGATGTTTCCCTGCGAGTCCAGTGCGACACCAAAAGGTACCTCAAGCAGGGTTTTGGAGCCTTCGATAGAGGTAACTGGGGCCTCGTTGAGAATCCCGGTGCCGGTCTCCAGCGGCGGATAGACCGTGATGCTGGCCTTGCCATCTACCTCGCTGTTGAGCACATAAATCTTTCCACCTGCGTCCAGTGCGATCCCGGTAGGATTGACCAGTTGGGTATTGGCGCCGCCGATCACTGCGAGCGGCGGCACGTTGCCGTTGGCGTTCGCCGCATAGACCGTAACCGTGTTGGTCGCGAAATTGGTAACGTAGATTCTTCCGCCCGCATCTCTCGCAAAGCTGGTAGGTGTGGCCATATCAGTCGTCAGAGCGATTGGTGCCACATCGCCGTTGCTGTGGGCGGGGTAGGCGGTCACATCGAACTGATTGGCAACGAAGATTGCAGTGTCTTTCGTTCCGGCCGCCGCGCCACGGACAGGGCCGATCATGGCAAGCAGCAGAGCTGCAACAGCCCAGCTCTTTGCTATTCTCATCCTGCCTTGCCCACAAACTTCAGCCTGAATCGCGATGCAGACTGGCACCAAGACACGCGGTTAGCAACCGAAAAGTCTGATATTTCTCAATTGCCGCGCTCTGGCACGGAACTCTCGGGCGCGAAGTCCACCTTTTTCCCCGCAAAGATTGCTTCGAACGACAATTGCGCTGTCGAGGAACCCGCGGTCACGACGATTCCGTAGGTGCCCGGATGAGGAAGCGACATGTTGATGTTGATTGCCACTGGGATTTTCACCGACGCCGTTTTGGGAACATCGGGCGCTGGCTGGCCGGTTTCGACCTGGCCTTTCATTTCCGGCACGACTGGAACTCCGGCTTCGTCGGCAATCACGACGTTCAGCGGGTACTTGATACCGACTTCATCTGACGAGAAGCCAAGGCCAATCGCGATCGCAAGCTGAACCGGCGCCGGATAGCTGGCCGCTCGGAACAAATTCCAGCCACCACCCAGGACAAAGACTTTGCCGCCAACCGCCTGGGCCGCATCGGCAAGCAAAGCGAATTCGATCTTCATTTTTTTTCAGACCTCCAACGCGCGCGCTCCATAGCAATACGCGGATGCCGTCGCTGTCAAACGGCGGCGCGGGTCAGTTCCGATTCGGCGGCGGACTGCGCGTTCAGGATGCGGACGATATTTTGAGCCATGAAGCTGCGGAGCAGTTTCTCGCGCGCCGCCGGCGCGAGCTTGCGAGCCTGATGGCTGACCTCGGCCGCGCGCTCGAGCATTGCAGCCTCGAGCGGCCGGAAATGCTTCCATGCAATCGGCGCCAGGCGCTCAGGCGCCACCGCGACCAAGTCCTGAATCTTCCTGAAGCGCCACCATGGCGAATCGGCAGAGGGCTTTTCTCCGCCCGCGGCAAGCACGGGCGGAAGCGTCCCGGCCACGAACAATGGAAACACGATCGAGGTGCACGGCGCAGCGAGCGATGCCCACATCACGGGAATTGTGTCTGCGCCGGGCGCCGGGAGTTCGGCGACCATGCTCGCCGTCGTGCCCGAGACCGAGCCGTGCATGCATAGCGTCGGAGTATCGTCGCGGGTCGCAGAGTTTCCCATCGGCGGTATTGTGCCGCGCGCGCCGTGATCGCGCAGAATTGCGAACATCTCGCGTACAGTGCGGCGGCCGTTTCGCGACACGAGCTCGCGGCTGCGCGCCAGGCGTCCGCGCGCGGTCAGCGGATCGTCTTTGACTTTGCCCGCGTTGCGACTCGAATACGCGGCGGCGAAGTCGAAGGGCGATTGACCATCGCACCATCCGCGAACGCGCGCATAGCTTTCAACGTCAGGCGAGCCCAAGCTGCCGGTGTCGATCGTCAGACGATTCGAGATGCATGCGCAATCCTCGACGCGGCGCGCAATCCATTGGCGGCCGGAGCTTTCGAGCACGTAAGCGTCGGCGTGATCGGCGATGATGAAGCCGCCGCAGTATCGGAAATCGACGTCGAACTGCGCGGAACCGCCCTGCCCGTAGCATTCGATCAACGCGCCGACGATTTCGGTGGCCTCGCGCGCGGTCTTCGAGCGTTCGAGCCCGAGCCGGACGAGATCCATCCCGAGCAGGCCCGTCGAAGGGAGCATCTCGCGCGTGAGCACCGCTTCGTTGCCAATCGCGACGCCGTACTCGTTGAGGCCGTGCTCGAAACCCCACAGCCAGAAGGGGCGCGAGCCGATCACGGCGGCCGTCTCGGGAATTTGCGGAATTTCAAGGTACTGACAGTGCACAGTCGCGCCTTCGCGATGGACGCGACGCGGCGACTGCGCCAGCGGCTGGCATTCGCGCGGCGCGCGGTCGGAATTCTTGGCGAGAAGAGTGGCGCCGCCGCGCGTATGCGGCGCGAGCACTACGATGGTATCGCAGGAAGGGAGGAGTGATGGGGGCATGAGGAACTTGATTGTATGTGAAACCCGCGATGGGTTTCACGCTTCCTTCGGCAGGGGTGACCCCTGCACCCAGTGAAAGGATCGGGTATTAGAACTTACTACCGTGAATCGTCAGAGCCCATTTTCGTATATCTGCAATACGTGCGGGCTTTGTTGTCATGACAAGATGATCACGCTGTCGCCGTATGACGTGTTGCGTCTGGCGCGCGCGGCGGGAGTATCGACGCGCGAGGCGATCGATCGGTTCACGATTCGTCGCGGATCGATTCTGAAGTTCACCGGCGAGGGCGCATGCGTGGCGCTCGACCGCGTGCGATGCCGCGTCCATAGCGGGCGGCCGCTTGCATGCCGGCTGTATCCGCTTGGAATCGAATTCATCAAAAACACAGACGGTGAGAAATTCGTGATGCTCGAGCCCGCGGCGGGCTCGCTTGGCGTATACGGCATCGAGGGCGACGTCAACGCTTTCGTCGAGGCGCAGGGCGTCGCACCGTATCTCGAGGCGAACGCGCGCTACGCGTCGTTGCTCGCGGTTTTTCGCGAACGAATCGCGACTACGGCGGATTTCGATCGAGTCGAGCCGCGCGAGTTCTGGCGCCGCGCCGTCCGCGAGGCGCTCGCCGAGTTGAACTACGACCCGAATCTGCTGATCGACGCGATGTTCGATGCGCGTGCAGTCGAACGCGTCGGTATCGACGACGCAGAAATAGTGGCGGCTCACATCGAACGACTCGCGCGGATGATCGGGAGCGAGTCGAATGCGGAGCTGCTCGCGGCTGCGGCAGTGATGCTCGCGGTGAGCCTGGGGCAAAGCCCAGGCGCAGTGATGATATGAGTGACGCGCCGATCTTCCAGTTTTCTTGGATTTTTACGTTCTTAAGAATCTTAATCTTGAGCTTGACAAAGTTAATATTTAGATTCATTATCACTCTCAATGAGGCCGATAATTCTCAAATGCCCGTCTTGCGACGGAAATCTGACCGTCGCACGCCTCCAATGCCCTGATTGCGCAATCTCCATCGACGGCGAATTCGCACCGCCCGCACTCCTCAAGCTCACCGGCGCGCAAATCGATTTCGTCGAGGTCTTCATCAAGAACCGCGGCGTGATTCGCGATGTCGAGCGCGAGCTCGGCGTCTCATACCCGACCGTGCGCGCACGCCTCGACGAAGTCATCGCCGCACTCGGCTACTCTGCCCAGTCCGCTTCAGTCGCGTCGGCTTCCGACGACGGCGGTTCGCGGCGCCGTGCCGTTCTGGCCGATCTCAAAGACGGCAAACTCACACCCGACCAGGCGCTCGCGGCCCTCAACGAGTCAGGCACTAGAAAAGCGTAAGTAAGTGAAAGATCAACGGAGGAAATCCGCAAAGGCCATCTCGACGCTCGAAGGAGTTGAGTCAATCCGCATCCTGCGCGCTGCCGGAAATCTCAAAATCACCGGCGCCGATCGTCCCACAGTTGAGATCGATTCGGGCACCGCGCCGAGGGTCAACGTCAATGCCGGCGTCGCCGAGGTGACGCTGCGCGACAACGCCACGCTCGCGATTCCGGCCGGCGTCACTGTCGAAGTTGAGGATCTCGCGGGCAACCTCGACCTCTCCGATCTGGCGACCCCGTTCGTCGTCACCCGTGTTCGCGGCAATCTTCACGCGCGGCGCATCGGCGCAATCTCGATTCGCGATACTGTCAGCGGCAACGTCACCATCAAGGAAGCCGGCGCCGTTGAAGGTCTGAAAGTCCGTGGCGCGCTTTCAGTCGAATCCGCCGGCGCGATCACTTTCAGCCACGTCGCCGGCGAACTCGATTGCCGCGCTATCGAAGGCGAAGTGGCGATCGAAAAGATTGCGGGCGGCGCACGCCTGCTCGGCCTGCGCTCGCCATTCATCGCGCGCGTGATCGGTGGACATCTCGAAATCGAGGACGCAGCGCACGTCGAAGCTGGCGTCGTTGGCGGCAAGGTGCGCGCCACGAACCTGTCGGGCGGCCTCCAGATCGGCAAAATCGGTGGCAAGCTTGCGGCCGACACCGTCGCCGGCGAAGTCGCAGTCGGCTTTGTCGGTGGCAACGCACGCATCAGCTGCGTCGGCGGCGCGCTCAATCTCGAAGATGTGGGCGGCGCGGTCGATCTTGCCGGTCCCTTTCCGGCCGACAAAGCCTGGATCGTCAGGAGCCGAGGTCGCGTCAACGTTGAGATGGACGCCAACGCGTCGATCGAGCTCGACGCCTCCGCCGGATGGGGCCGAATCCGCACATACGGCGTCGACGCCGCCGGTCTCCAGTGGCTCGGCCGCAATCACGTTCACGGTCCCATCGGTCCCGAGCCGGCCTCGGGCGCGCGCACGAAAATAGCCGTCGAGACTCGGGGCGCCGACGTGATTGTTGCGAGCGCCGATGCCCGTGAGCGCGATTTCTCCGGCCGCGGCTACCGATCGCGCGCCGGCGCGTTCTCCGCCCCATTCGAGGATCTGGTCGACGATCTTGGCGGCGAGATCCCTGCCTTCGTGCGCAGCGTGCTCGACGCCGCCGGCCAGTTCGTCGCCGAGAGCGGCGGGCTATCGAGCGGAATCGTGCGCGAAGTCACCCGCGACGTGAAACGCAGCGTCAGCGAGGGTCTGCGCGAAGTCGAACGTGCGATCGGAGAAATCGAGGAGTCGGTCCCCGGCGACGTCGGCGACCGGCTCGCGAAGCTCGGCAAGGAAATCGGCGACCTGGTCGCGCAGGCCGTGCGCGGCGGCTCGCGCGAGGCGCGCAATGAAATGCGCGAGCGGGTGCGGCAGGCCGCGCGCGAGATGCGCGACAAAATCCGCGAAGCCGCGCGCGACGTACGCAACCGTTCGCATGATCAGGCCGGCGGCACTACTAAGTCGGCGACCCGATCGACTAGTCAATCGAATACTCAGTCGGACACGGAAAAGCCGCACTCAGATAGTCAGTCGGCGAAATTCAGTCCTGGCGCGACGGTAAAACTGAGTCGCGACGACGCCATTCTGGAAATTCTCGCCGCCGTTAAGGATGGCCGCCTCGAGCCCGACGAGGCCGACGATCTGATCAACGCCTGGATGGAGGTTAACCGCGCCGACGACGCTCGCCGCTGACCGGTTGCGAGTCTGCTTATACCTCGTAGTGCCGGATCTCGATCAGGTGGCGGCTCGGGTCGAAGAAATAGAGGTTCTTGCCCGGCCCGCGCGCGCCTCCGCCGGCTGAATTGATCGACACCGTCGTCTCATCGCCCGGTCCCCGCATATTTCCGACCGCGTCGAACGCATCGCCGTATTCGATTTTCACGTCGATG
>JBAWCX010000754.1:0-2425 GCA_049590495.1 Binatus sp. (SeqCode) | reverse complement strand
ACCAGGACCTTGCCACTTTCGACGCGATAGAAGACGCGCAAATCGCCGTTTCGGAACTCAAACTCGGACTGCCCGGAGGGCCGCCGCAAGCGGAAGCGGTTCTTGTTCTCAACGGTGGCGTCATCTTCGCCGAGCGCAGCCTGCATTGCCGCCATGAGCCGCGAGCGTTCGGTGGCGTTGAACGCCTTGAACTGACGGACCGCATCGGGGCCAAGCTTGACGGCTCGCTTCGGCAATTCGAACCAGTGTAGTTCAAATTGTGACTACAGACAATCTATCTTCTCAAGTCCTTCACGCGCAGGGAATCGGAGGAGGACGCTGCGATGTTGACGCGGCGTTCAGAGCGGCTTCACTTTCTCTAGGCGCCGGTCGCGCAGCCGTTTGGGAAAGTCGGCGGGAAGGCGCGGTGCGGTGGCGAAATACTCTTTCCAGGAACGCGGGCGCGGCATCACGCCCTTCACGGTCCGCGCGGTTTCACGTTTTCCCACGGTCTGATATCTAGCATGAGAGTTCGACCGCATACGAGGTCGCACAAGCCGAGGACGCATCGCAGCGGAGCAGCCGATGGATTTCACTTACACTCCGGAACAGGAAAACTTTCGCGCCGAAATCGCGGGATGGCTCGAGAAGAACTCCGCTGAAGCCTTCGGGCGCAAGGGCGAGGGTCTCGGCGGCTCGACGGCCAGCCTGCTCGACGTGCGCGACGATGCGCAATGGACTCGGATGCTCGATTACCATCGCCGGCTCTACAAGGCCGGGTACGTCGCGCTGCACTGGCCCAAGGAATGGGGGGGAGGCGGCGCGAGCATGATCGAACAGGCTATCTACCAGGACGAAGTCCTGCGGCTCGGGCTGCCGCTCTATGGCGCCAATCAGCTCGCGATCGATCGGATCGGCCCGACTATCATGCACCTCGGCACCGAGCAGCAGAAAAAACGTTACCTGCTCAAGATGCTGACCGGCGAGGAAATCTGGTGCCAGGGATATTCTGAACCCGGCGCGGGCTCCGACCTGGCCGGCCTGCAGACGCGCGCGGTGCTCGACGGCGACACCTTCGTAATCAACGGGCAGAAAGTATGGACCAGCCTAGCGCATCGCGCGGACTGGCAGGTGCTGCTGGTGCGCACCGATCCAGCGGCGCCCAAGCACAAAGGGATTTCGTACCTGCTCGTCGACATGCATAGCCCCGGAATCACGGTGCGCCCGCTCGTTCAGATCACCGGGGACGCCGGATTCAACGAGGTCTTTTACGACAACGTGCGCGTGCCGAAGGAAAACCTGGTCGGCGATCTGAACGCGGGATGGCAGGTGTCGATCGCGACGCTCATGTACGAGCGCGTTTCCGGCGGCACACGGCATCCGGTGGAACGAACGATCGGCGAGCTGCTCGAGCTCGCGAAGAAAGTGGATTTTCAGGGCGGGCCCGCGTGGAAGCATCCGTACGTGCGGCAGAAGCTCGCGCAGTTCGCGGTCGAAGCGCGATGCTTGCGGCTGTCGCGCTACCGCTCGTTGTCGGCGCAGCTAAAGGGCAAGGTGCCGGGCGCGGAGAGTTCCTTCGGCAAGCTGTTTGCCACCGAACTGAACCTGCGGGTCGCGATGTTCGCCGACGAGATGCTGGGGACGTTCGCCAACGTCGAAGGCGGCAGTATCGGCGCAGTCGAAGGCGGCCGCTGGATGCATCGGACGCTCGCGGCGCGCGGACTGACGATCGCGGCGGGCTCGAGCGAGATTCAGCACAACATCATCGGCGAGCGAGTCCTCAAGCTACCCAAAGGCTAGCGCGCGGAATCGAGCAGCTTCTGTAGATTGCTCGAATCGCCACGTTCATTCGCCGTTTCTCCGGCGCGGTCGTACAGCACCTTGCCCGTGCTATCGATAACGGCGATCGTCGGGATGTAACCGTTGTAGTAGCGAGCGATCAAAGGGCGCTGCGCGAGCGACGGATTTCGCAAATCGACGACGACGAAGCGAATCTTGTCCTTGTATCGCGGATAGAGCTGCACCAGGCGTTCGGCCTCGCGCGCGGTGTTCCAGCAGTTCGCGGTCCCGAAGAAAATCACGGTCGCATGATCGCCGGCAATCGAACCGTCGGAGAGATTGTTCCCCGCGATGGGAAAGTTCGGGCTCGAGTCGTCCGAGAAAGATAGATCCGGTGCGAGTTTCAGATCGCTGGCCGGTGGGCCCCCAACTTCGGTCGCGAGCACGACGGAGAAAATCAGCAGGGACGCGATCGAAGCCGCGATTGCCAATGCTTTGATATTCGGTTTCATATCACATTAACCGAGCCGCGGGGTTGTAGGTTCCGAGGATGCCGTATGCGAGCTCAAAATAACAGTTCACAAAGTTCGTCGTATGGGCCGGGCGGCGCGGGCGCCGAAATCGCGTACGCGATCGTCGATTGTGCGCTCGGGCGCCTGCTGGTGGC
>JBAWCX010000753.1:0-13463 GCA_049590495.1 Binatus sp. (SeqCode) | reverse complement strand
GCGACGCTGCCGATTTTCCTGGTCTGGATCTACATCGCGTGGGCGGTGATTCTGTTCGGCGCCGAACTGACCGCGGCGGTTCAGCGCGGCGACCTGCCGCCGATGCTCGGGCCGATGTCGCCGGATTTTCTGTACTCGGCGACGATGCACATCCTGGTTCGCCTGGCCGATCGCGCTTTTCACGCCGGTGACGACGTCACGCCGTGGACGCTTGCCCGCGAACTCTACGTCGCGGAAGCCGCAATTCAGCCGATTCTCGACGGCCTTAAAGCCGGCGGTTTTGTTATTGAAGCCGACTCGAGCACCGGTTCGCTGAACCAGGGGCTATTCCTGGCGCGCCAGGCGTCGACGATCGTGCTGGCAGACGCGATGAAATCCGTCGACTTCGATCAAGGCGCCAGTGACGGCGATCCGCGCATCGACCGCGTGCTGGCGAAGTTGAGCGCCGTGCGCACCGATCTGCTCAAGACGATTACACTCGAAGATATCCGCTCGCCGGAAGCAAAGGCTGTCGATCAGGAAACGGCCGCGATAGAGAACAAAGCCGACCGCTGAAGCCCTGGCGAGCGCGAATGCTCGCAACCTCAAGAAATGGAAAAAGACGAACCCCGCGACATCAACACGAACTTCAAAGAACCGGCGTCGAGTTTCGTGGACGTCAATCGCATCCGGCTGCATGCGCTGGACTGGGGCGGCAACGGCGCGCCGATCGTTATCCTGCACGCGACGGGATTTCTCGGCCGCATCTACCGGCCGCTCGCAGAGCGGCTGCGCGCGATCGGCCATGTATACAGCTACGATCAGCGCGGGCACGGCGACAGCTCGGCAGCGCCTGACGGCGTATATACCTGGGACTCGACGATGCGCGACCTCGAGGGGTTTATAACCGCGATGGGCTGGTCGGGCGTCATCGCGGTCGGCCACTCCGCGGGCGCGACGGCTATCGGCTCGCTCGCCTGCGAGCGCCCGGACCTGATCTCACGCGCAGTCCTGGCCGAGCCGGTGATTTTCGAGTCGCCGACCGCACCGGAACTCGGTTGGCGCAATCCATTTATCGAGCGGACCCTTAAGCGCAGGCGGGTTTTCGACAGCGTCGAGGCGATGTACTCGAACTTCAAGAGCAAGCCGCCGTACAACATCTGGCGAAAGGACATTCTGCGCGACTATTGCGAATTCGGCACGCGTCCGACGCGCGATGGCAAGCGCGAACTCAAGTGCGCTCCCGAGACCGAGGCAAAATTTTACGAGACGGCGCGCGATTTCGATGGGCTCGGGCGAATTCTTCGCTGCACCGCACCGCTGTTGATAGTCTTCGGTGCGCGCGGCGATTCGCTCGGCGAGTCGCTATCGGGAAAGGTCGCGCAGCAGCTCAAGAACGGACGCGTGATCGACGTAGCCGACGCGGGGCACTTTCTGCCGATGGAAAAGCCCGACTACGTCGCGGAGCAGGCGATCGACTTCCTTAGACCGGGTAATAGTCAGTCAGGGCGAACTTAGTATTGCGCGCGCTTCGGCGGTGTATATTCCTGGGCGTTCGTAAAGAATCAGTGGCGGCTCAATAGCTACTTCGATTCCGGCGCCGACGCGGGCTTCGACCAACATCACCGACGCGGGCATCGCAATCCGCGGATGAACGAAGCGGATGCGCTTGGGCTCGAGTTGATTCGAGCGCATCGCGGAAATCAGCTCGGCGCTTCTGCGAGCGGCGAAGACAAACGCGACTCGCGCGCCGCGCCGCGCGTAGCGACGAGCGGCCGCGACGAAATCCTCGAGCTTCGCGGTACTCTCGCCGCGCGCCACGCGGCGACTATGGTCGGGATTCTCGCGGCCGGCGGCCGCCGCGCGATAGGGAGGATTCGCGACGACCAGGTCGAAACTGCCGGGCTCGACGCTTGCGATTTTTTTCTGCCGAAGGTCGGCGCAAACCGCATTCACCGACTCGAGCCCGTTGATAGCGGCGTTACGAGCGATCATCGCGGCGAGTTGCGGCTGGATCTCGATCGCAACGACCGCGCGCGGCCGATATAGCCCGGCCATCATGATCGATACGACGCCGCATCCTGCCCCCAGCTCGAGCACCCGGTCGCGCGATCTCGCGCGCACGAAACGTCCGAGCAATATCGCCTCGACCGAGAAACGGTAGCCGTGCCTTGGCTGGACGAGCGTGATAGATCCATCGAGGATCGCATCGCGAGTTTCGTTTTCGCTGCTCGCATTCGCCGTCATGAACGCCGCCGAGAAAGGAGAGCTCTACGCCCGCATCTTTCGAAAGGTTGGAGTGTATCTCGGCAAGGGGGAGATTCCGCGGGCGCTCAAAGAGCTGAATGAAGGTATGAAAATCGCCGAACGCAACGGCGATAGCAAGATGGGCGAGCGATTTGCGCAAGAAATTGCGAACGTCACGAAGACGGCAGAACCCGCGAAATAGCCGCCCTTTACCTCAAATTTCGACGTTTCGCGCGAAGCGTCGCTTGACGCCTTCGAGTTCGTACTTATCTTGAAAGCGTGGGACGCAGGGCGATTCGAGCGAAGGACAGATAGAAACTTCCTCGCGCCGGACGCCCCGAAATCTAAAATTATGCCGGAGAAAACTACCGGCAGGAGGCTTTCGAAAATGGAAGTGTTGATGAGAAACGGTCTGACCCCCGACAATTCGCTGCTGCAGCACTGGAACGTGCTTTGGAACGAGCTGGAGCCCGCGCGCAAATCGGCGCCGGCGGCGGATGTTGTCGAAGATGCGGACGCCTATCATTTCTACTTCGAGATGGCCGGCATCAGGAGCGAGTCGGTCGATGTTCGCGTCGAGGACGGAAACCTGATCGTCGAGGCCGAGCGCAAGCGGCCCGAGTGGTCGAAGGACGCCGAAGTCCATCTGTCCGAGCGGGCGTACGGCACGATGCGCCGGGCGTTCACGATGCCTGAAGACGCCAGCCACGACGGAATCAAGGCGGGATACAAGGATGGAGTGCTCGAAGTGACGGTGCCAAAGCGGCCCGAGAGCAAACCGTTCAAGATTAAAGTCGAGGTCGAAAACTAGCCAGCGCATTGGACGCTTCGCGCCGCGGCCAGGAGAATTTTGGCTTAGGCGCCGGTAGTATGAACTGCCGGCGCCGTGAGCGCAGCCGACGAAGCCACCGGGGCTGACCTCTCAACGGAGGAATCGCGGATGGTATTTCTGATTATCATAGTGGCTATCGTCGCGTGGGTAGTTCTTGCCTACAATCGACTAGTCAGTCTGCGCAACCAGGTAGACAATTCGTGGAAGCAGATCGACGTACAACTGAAACGCCGTCATGACCTGATCCCGAATCTCATCGAAGCCGTCAAAGGCTATATGCAGTTCGAGCGCGACACGCTGACGCAGGTCGTCGAGGCGCGCGCCAAGGCTATCAGCGCGCCGGATCAGGCCGCGCGCATGGCGGCGGAGAACCAGATCACGACCGGACTGGGTAAACTGATGGCAGTGGTGGAGAACTATCCGCAATTGAAGGCCGACGAGAACGTGCTCAAACTGCAGGAAGAGCTGACGACCACGGAAAATCAAATCGCGTTCTCGCGACAGGCGTATAATGACGTCGTGCTCGATCTGAACACGCGCATCCAGACCTTCCCGACCAATCTCATCGCCAGCAACTTCGGTTTCAAGCCCGCAGAATATTTCAAAATCGCGCCGGAAGACCAGGCGGTTCCCAAAGTCGATCTTTCGATGACCACGCCGACCGCGCCGCGCGCCTGAGCATACGCGCCGCAGGGGGCAGGCTCGATGGCAGCAAGCAATTTCAGGAGTCTCGAAGCGACCAATCGCCGCGAGACTGTGCTGCTGGTGCTCGCGTTCATGCTGTTGTTCGGAGCGCTGGGACTCGGACTTGATATTGCCGCGCACGACGTCGCGATCGTCAACGGACAGTTGGTCGGCTTCCCGGTACTGACTATTGCCGCGCTGATCTTCGCCGGCGTGCAATCGATGGTGTCGTACTACAGCGGCGCCTCCCTGGTGCTGCTCTCGGTCCACGCGCGCGAGCTCACGCCCGACACGCCCCAGCATCAGATGGTGCTCGACGTGATCAACGAGATGGCGATTGCGGCGCGGATGCCGGTGCCCAAGCCGTACCTCATGGACGATCCATCGCCGAACGCGTTCGCGACCGGACGCGACCCGGCGCACTCCGCGATTTGCGTCACGCAGGGACTGGTCGATCAGATGGACCGCGAAGAATTGCAGGGAGTGATCGGGCACGAGATGTCGCACGTCGCCGACTACGACATCCGCACGATGATGATGATCGCGGTGATGGTCGGCGGAATCGCGATGCTCTCGGACTTCGTCTACCGCTGGATGTTCTTCGGAGGATTCGGCGGGCGCGGCAGGAGCAGTGACAGTCGCGACAACCAGGCGGCGATGCTGATCACGATCGCTGTGTTCGTGCTGGCCGCGTTGGCGCCGATCTTTTCACAATTGCTCGCGATGGCGGTGTCGAGACAGCGCGAATATCTTGCGGATGCGTCGTCGGTCGAGTTCACGCGCAACCCGCGTGCGCTGCTACGCGCGCTCGAGCACATCGCGAAAATCGAGTCGCCGCTGAAGGCTGGCACCGCCGGCACGGGCCATCTGTTCATCGTGAACCCGCGCGAAGGCCTCCGCTCAGACGGCGAAGGATTCTTTGCCAACCTGTTTTCGACTCATCCTCCGCTGCTCAAGCGAATAGCCAGGCTACAGGCGTTGCTCGGCGCGCCGGCCGTGGCGACGCTCGACGCATCGGCTCAGGCAAACACCTGACGTTTTCCGGTTCCCCTTCCACTAGGGGAAGGGTTAGGGGTTAGGTTCCGCGAGGTTGCTGAAGAGGGCCGCGCAACCTAAGCTCGGCGGATGTCTGATCAACGCGGAATCGAAGAAATACTCAGTCAGGTCGTCAGCCGCGTCTCGAAGATAGACGGCGTTCAGGCGATCGTGCTCGGCGGATCGCGAGCGCGCGGAACTGCCGACGAACATTCGGATATCGATCTCGGAATTTATTACGACGGCGCGGATCCGTTCTCGACGATGGCTCTGGGAGCAGCTGCTAAGGAATTGGACGACCGTCATAGCGACGGCTTAGTGACTTCGTTCGGCGACTGGGGGCCCGGGGTGAACAGCGGCGGATGGCTCGAGATTCGGGGCCATCATGTGGATTTCCTTTATCGCGAGATCGGCGCGGTGCGCGAGGCGATCGAGGAGTGCGTCGCGGGGCGTCCGCGCAGCATCTACCAGCTTGGTCACCCCCTCGGATTTCATATGCAGATTTACGCGGGCGAAGTTCACGTATGCCGTCCGCTCTTCGATTCGACCAGGGCGATTGTCGACCTCAAATCGCTGGTGCACGAATTTCCGGAAAAATTTCGAGCCGCCGCCGTCACCAAGCACCTGTTTGACGCGGAGTTCGAACTTTCGATCGCTGCGAAGCCGGCCGAGCGCGCCGACGTGATGTACGTGGCGGGGTGCCTGTTTCGCGCGGCAGGTTTCATGACGCTCGTGCTGTACGCGCTGAATCGCAGATTTTATCTCAACGAGAAGGGCGCGTTCGTAGAGTCGCGGCGATTCGCGATCAAGCCGGCGCGCTTTCACGATATGGTCGCAAGCGTGCTGGGACGCATCGGCACCACGCCGGCGGAGCTATCGGCGAGCGTCGCGGGCTTCCAGAGCCTGGTCGCGGAGTTGCGGCAACTCGCGACGAGCCCGGCGACGCGCTAGCGGTTGCGTCCTTTCAGCGCGCGCTCGATTTCGCGATCTGACGCCCTGCGCGCGAGCACGTCGCGCTTGTCGTAGGAGTGCTTGCCCTTGGCGAGTCCCAGTTCGACCTTGGCGCGTCCGTTTTTGAAATAGATTTTCAGCGGGACGATCGAATAACCCTTCTCGCGCACGCGGCCCCAGAGGCGCTCGATCTCGCGCCGGTGCATCAGGAGTTTTCGGGCGCGTGTTTCCTTGTGACTGAACTGTCCCGCCGGAGCGTAGGCGCCGATATGCACGCTCTCGAGGAACGCTTCGCCATTTTTGATGCGCGCGTAACTGTCGCGCAGGTTGGCGCGATGCGCTCGCAGCGATTTGACCTCCGTGCCGGTGAGCGCGAGGCCGGCCTCGAGCGTCTCCTCGATAAAGAAATCGTGCCGCGCCTTGCGGTTGTCGACGACCAGTTCGAATCCGTCGCCCGAAGCTTTGCCATTGCGGCTATGAGTATCTCGCGCCATCTCAAGCGCGAGTTTATCCGCAGACGGCGACGCAGATAAGAGGCCACGAGCGCAGGGTTGCGCGCGCCACGCTCGAACCTTAGATTGGATAGTGTAACCGTTTCGAACTGGCCTCGATTGAAGACTCACTATCGTGGGGGCGAACTGGATTCGACGAAGACAACATGGCCATGGTCGCACGCCGGGTGCTGTCGACCCGTAAAACTGGCAGACTGCGAAATTTACCCGCAGACAATAACGGTTACGCTCTGGCGGCCTAAGGGCCGCTAGCGTCCCGCCGCTGCTCGCCCATGGCAGCGGGTCGGGGCGTCATTTAGTGGGCTAGGGAACCGCAGTTCACCGGCTGGGCGGCGTCCCGAAATTTCAGCCGGCTGGCGTCAGCAAAGCCCGTCTGTGGGCGTTTCGGACGCGAGCTAAAATTCGCAGACTAAGCGTGTAGTGGCCGTCGCCGGAAGGCCTTCGGACGGGGGTTCAATTCCCCCCGCCTCCACCAGTTTTCCGTAGGAACTTCGGGGCTTTTTCTCGGAACCCTCTTAGGGGTCCGGTCTGGGGTCCGGTTTTCCGCTCGGGCAGCGCTTCGCCAACTCTGGGGACGAGCAGCGATGAGGGGTTCGAGGAAGTCCTTTCGGATGTACCTGCCGTAGAGCAACGCCCGGATTCAAGACCACCTTCAGAATCCGCCCTCGCGCTGGTGGCGCGCGAGCGCTGCTTAAGGGCGAAGCTTTGGAAATGATCGCGCGATTGCGACCTGGTCGGGAAGGCTGAGCCCGGGACTTTTCCCCGCCTGCGACAGGCGGGCACTCGTTCTCGCGAGCAGCGCTGCTCGCTCTATCGTTCCACCCAACAGACACCATCGTCGTAGGCCGTTTGCCGTTCAGATTGCAGCCCATGTTACCTAAGCCCATCAATTCGATAGCAATTCTCGCGGTCGATAGAATTCCCGTTCTGATAGAACTTTTGGTAGGGACAGCTCGTTCGCATCGGCAGATCGAAGATAGCTCGCTCACGATCGGGGAGCTTATTTTCACCTAACAGACTCCCGCGACCGCCTGAGCGCATCGTTCCGATAACAATTCTCGCCGCGGCTCAGATTGCCGTTCAGATGACGTACAACGTCGCCCGCGTACGAAACGTTTCGTCGTGGCCATATCGTCCACCTAATAGCGCCAGAACTGACAAAGCGGCAATCAGTTTGGGCGAACATGAGGCATCGGACGAACCGCTTTTTCGGCATAGTCGTGGCGTTTGCTGGGTCGCTTCAACGTCAGCTCCGATCGGAAGCCCCTCGTATGGGAGGGCGGACGCATTCCAATTAACTGGCCACTACGCTTCGAGCACTGCTGCATACTGGAGGAAGTCTCTACCATGTTCACTCCAAGAGCTCTGTCCAACCGCTACATCGTAATGAGTGGAGGCGATTTCCTGGTGGCTGCTATCGCGGCCTACATGTGCTTCGCGATCTTTAGCCAATCCGGCTATCCAGCAGGCGTGAAGCATGCTTTGTGGGAGATTGCCCCTCCCTGGCAAATGGCTGCTCTGGTTGGATTATTCTTCACAGTCCTGATGTATTTCAGTAATTCCGATGCGCTCGAGCGCAGGAATGTTGCGCGCTCAGTGTTCGCGGTTCTCGTCAGTGGCGCCGGCAGCCTGTCCGGCATTCTCATCGTTGTCATGCTCCTCAGCGACGCTCTCTTTGCCCACTACAAGATTTGTGTGACCAGCCTGGCGATCACCACTATCTGCCTCATACTCTGGCGCTTAGGATTGGACCTACTCGCCAAGAGCCATGTTACACGCAGAGTAGCGATTTTGGGCGACACTCGAATTGGAAGGATCCTGGCGCGAGAGATCGAGGAACGCCAGTATCTAGGCTATCGTTTGATCGACGCGGTACATGCCGAACATCGCGGCTGCGCAGTAGGAGAAAGCTCGTCGCTCGGACAGGCCAGTTACTTCCCCGCTTCCCTCGAGGCCCTGATGACGGACAGCGGTCCGCTTACTCTTGTGGTCGACCCGGCCGAAACGATGCCTCTGGGTCCGGAGCAGCTTTTAAAAATGCGGGCTATGGGGATTGGCGTCAATGACTGCGAGTCGTTTTACGAACTGATCACCGGAAAACTGCCGGTGACCGAGTTGCGTTATAGCTGGCTGGTCTTTGCGCCAGGCTATGTGCGCGAGCGCTGGCGCGTTGCGGTAAAGCGCCTGATCGACATCGTCGCGGGGTTCGCCCTGCTTGTCCTCACTCTGCCTATCGCCTTGATTGCCGCGATAGGAGTGAAACTCGATTCGCCGGGTCCGATCTTCTATCAACAGGATCGGGTAGGTATGGGAGGGCTGGTCTTCCGTATTTTCAAATTCCGTTCGATGCGGGTTGATGCCGAAACCAGGACTGGAGCTGCGTGGGCCGCGCTGCGGGATCCAAGGGTCACACGTGTTGGTAGGGTAATACGCCTCTTCCGAATCGATGAACTGCCGCAATTGATCAACGTGATCAAAGGGGAGATGAGCCTGGTAGGACCCCGGCCGGAGAGACCTGAAATAGTAACCAGGCTGATACCCGCGATAGCACTCTATAACCACCGGCATTCGATGCGGCCTGGCATCACTGGCTGGGCACAAGTTTGTTACCCCTATGGCGCGACGGTCGAGGATGCCAGGGAAAAACTCTGTTACGATCTCTTCTACATCAAGAACTGGTCCCTGCTCCTCGATCTGCAAATCATGCTGCAAACCGTGAAAGTGGTGCTGTACGGGCGTGGCGCGCGCTGATCCAACTGGAGTACTTGCTGTCCGTCCTCAAAAAAGATGCAGCGCAGAATTTATCCACAATTCATCCCCCTGGCTTCATTGCTGTTCCTTGGCATGGCGTCGACGTTCAGCGCGGTGACCCCGCAAGCATACGGGGCGAAGGGGGATGGGATGACCGATGACACTCGGGCGTTTCAGTCAGCGCTCAAAGCCGGAGACCTATTGGTGCCACCGGCGACCTACATGATCAACGGCGATATCGAGGTGCCGAGCTACCGCCATGTACAGTGTCAGCCGGGAGCGAACCTGCATACTACCCGCCACGACGGCAACGAAAGCGGTGTAATCACCTTCAACGCGGTGAGCTACAGTAGCGTCGTTGGCTGCACCATCACGGGTTCAAACACCGCCGCCGTGCCAGTGCTGGATAGCAATCAGTGGAACTACCTGGTGTGGGTCAAGGGCTCTTCCCATAATATCGTGATCAACGGCAACACGCTCAAGAACTCGTGGGCTAATTCAGCGCTGCATATTGACGGCAACGAGGGCAGTCCCAACATCCCCAGCACTGACATCCTGGTAACTTACAATAACTTCGAGTCCAACGCCTACTACGGTCTCGCGATTATCTCCGCCAACAACGTCCAGGTCGTCTTGAACCACTTCGTCGATAGCTCAGTGGGTTCTGAGGTAAACAAGAACACCGACCAGAACACTGACAATTCATACTCCTATAATTCCATCCGTAGCGTGGCTGGCAATCACGCGAACTGCAGACATTGTTCGAGAGGAGTGTTCTTGACCGGTGGCGCGGCAGGGCCAGACACGTTCAGTTATCGAGGCAATATCGTGTCCGACAATGTCGTCGAGGGGTCAAACACCTACATATACAAAGAATGGGGCGGAGGCTCTGCGTCGTACACGGACAACCGATGCATCAACGGTTGCAGGGAACAATAGAGTTCGAAGGCACAATTCAATGCAGCTGCCGGTGAGGAGTTGCGACTGACTCAAGATTTACGATGGTAATAGTGGAGTCAAAACGCGGACCATTTCGAGTGTCCGATATATACTATCCCGAGGCATCCGATGTTCGCGGATTGGGGCGCAGTATGCCCATCAATCAAATCATCTACGTACGCCAGGCGCGGGAGTTTTTCGAAGCTGAAGGTCCTGTAGTGCACCACCGGGCGTTCCAGACGAGCCTGGTTGATCTGACTCGCGGGACAGAGGAGTTGTTCGACGATTTGAAAAGGACGTCGCGCACCCAAGTTCGAAGAATCGAACGCCTGAGCAACGAAATTGAGGTTCGCCGAAATGACGGCGTCGATTCCGACTTCCTGGCCGTCTATAACGAGTTCGTCGGTGTCAAGCGGCACAGCGAACGGCTCTCCCAGCGCAGACTACAGCAGCTCAAACCATTTGTGGACATTTTCGTTTCCTACTTCGAGGGCCGGCCGTTGTGCGCTCACGCTTACATCAGGGACGAGAAACTTAAGCGCGTCGGCCTTATGTTGGCGGCTTCTACCAGGCTATCAGGCGAAGATGCGCCAGCCTTCGTCGGTTCGATCAACAGGTGGTTGCACTGGTACGAGATGCGGCTTTACAAGTCTGAAGGAATCGAAACCTACGATCTGGGTGGGACCGGCGTTTCGACACTGCAAAAGGAAGCGATCGCCCGGTTCAAGCTTTCACTCGGTGGTAGGCAGGTGGTCGAGCACAACTACATGATTGCCAATCCCTTGGGCCGCCTCGCCATCAGGTTATTTTACGCTCTCCGTCGGCTCCGTTCTTCCGGCTAGGCACCGCCGAATCTGCGCGTGGGTAGGTGCTTGGTGAGCGTTGGAAGCAACCGCTTTCAGGGACCGAAGAAGTCTTTGGGTACAGGTACAGACGCGCGTAGCTCGCAATCACAACCGTTGGTCGCATGAATCCTCAGCCACTTCGATTTGCATTACTGCAGGAAGGATCTCAACTAAATCAATGGCAAGCTGAATGTGTTTCCCGATTGATCGCCAGCGGAACGGCCAGGCTGGAACTTATCATTAGCATTGCCCCATCTAAGGAAACCCTTCTGCGAAGAGCTGCGGCTCTGTTGCGACAGGCGCTATGGCGAGCCTGCCTCTTCACTCTGAGGCTAAGAACCTCGACTGGTGCAGCCGACCCGCAACTCTTCCGCGATGTCGAGGTGTTTGAGTGCAAGGCGTGCGGCCGCGACGGCGTGCTTGAGTTGGGAGACGGCGAGAGCGAGCAGATTCGCAACAGGCGTCTCGATCTCATTTTGCACTTTGGCAAGAGCACACCGGCGGATGGCCTGGGGACAGTTGCTACTCAAGGCCTCTGGTGTTTCAGATTCGGCGCCCCCCTCGAACCAGCAGGTCCGCTGTCAGCGTTTAGGGCTATATTACATCGCGACAGTGTGATCCGCGTCGAATTAGTGCGCTTCATCGGAGGCCGTCCGGCGGGTATCCGGTTGCTGCGGGAGGGCCATTTTGCCGTGCCCTACTATTCCTTCACGAGAACCCTTGCGGGCATGTTGAAAGGCAGCGTCGACTTTCCGGTGCTTGCCTGCCGCGACCTGCTGGCTGGACGTGAACCAGGAGAGACTCAGGTCGATTCAGCTTCGTCGGATCGCGCGGCCGAAATGCCTGGCAACGCGATGATGTTGAAGTTCCTTATTCATGTGTTTGCCCGCAAGGCGGTCTCCTTGTTTCAACTACTTCTGACCCGAGTTCAGTGGAACGCCGGATTCCTCGACTTGGCGCTGCTCGATCCTTTCAGCATCACCACGGCGCGAGATGTACGCTGGCTTCCTACCATGGGCGCAAATGATTTCGCGGCGGACCCGTTTTTTTTGAGTCGCGACAATAAAGTCACCTTGCTTGCTGAGAAGCTCGACCCTGCGAACAATTGCGGCAGGATCGCAGCCTACCAATTCGATGCGGACCAGATGGTGGCGC
Source organism: Binatus sp. (SeqCode) (assembly GCA_049590495.1). Classification (GTDB taxonomy): domain Bacteria; phylum Desulfobacterota; class Binatia; order Binatales; family Binataceae; genus Binatus. The sequence continues at coordinate 1,533 of JBAWCX010000753.1, read as the reverse complement.
TCGGTACCGTGATTGAGGAGCCGGTTCACCTATCCTATCCCTGCCTGGTTCAATCGCAAGGACAGATCTATTGTGTTCCGGAGCAGGCAGAGTCCAAGTCGATCATACTCTATCGAGCGATCGACTTTCCGCTGCGATGGGAACGTTTGTGCCCCTTGCTGTCAGGTATCGAAGCAGTGGACTCTACTTTATTCCAGCATGGCGGTTATTGGTGGCTCGCTTACACCGACGCAAGTATCGACCGCAACGGCCGGCTGATGCTGTGGTACGCAAGCGCACTCACCGGTCCGTGGCTGCCGCATGCGCTCAATCCGGTGAAAATCGACCCGCGATGCTCTCGCGGCGCTGGCCCGCCATTCGAGTACCGTGGCGCCCTGATCAGACCGAGCCAGGATTGCTCGGTAACCTACGGAGCGAAAATCGTCTTCAATCGCATCATCACGTTAACTCCCGATCTGTTTCGAGAGGAGGTAATCGGCGAGCTTAGGCCGGATCCAGCCGGGCCTTATTCGCGTGGCCTGCATACCATCGCTTACGACGGGAGCGTTGCGATAGTTGATGGAATGCGTTCGCTATTGGATCTGACTGCATTGCTTGCAAAGGTGCGCGGCCGATTGAGGCGCCATCCCTCGACACATCCAGAGCTTGCCGCGAATCACGAATTTCTCCCGAGCTGAATCTTGCGGCGCGGTTCGCCATGCGAATGCTCGGCGCGTGTGCGACTAACCCGAGCGTATAGTTCTTAAAGGCAGGGATTCCTCCAAAAGCGCCAAAATTGGCGAAACACAAACTGGATCGAGTCAGTAAAGCCCGCCACCTGAGCTCCTTTTACGGCATAGTCCCAGCGCTGATCGGCGACGGAGTCTTTCGCGCCAATCAGGCTCCGGATTGACCGCAACTGTTTCTCGTCGGTGGCCCTTCCAATGGGAGGGCGGACGCATGTCGATTTACAACAGCGTGCCCAATTCGAGCTGCCACATCGCGATAATCGGGGCAGGCCCTTACGGCCTCTCCCTAGCTGCGGCCTTGCGCGCGGATAAGAGGAAGCCCCGCACCTTCGGGGAGCCGATGGAGTTCTGGTTGAAGCAGACGCCATCCGGGATGCTCCTCCGATCGGCGCAATTCGCTTCCAGTATTGGAGATCCAACTCTTCATCTGCAGCTGACCGACTTCGCAGCTTCGGTAGGCAAACCACTTCCTGAGCGGGTCCGGGTCGAAGACTTTCGCGATTACGGGCTTTGGTATCAGCGACACGCGGTGCCGGACGTCGACCGCCGCAAAGTAACGAAACTGGCCAAAACCGCCAAGGCATTCCATCTTACCCTTGAGGACGGCGAGGAAGTCGAAGCTGCATGCGTTGTAGTTGCGACCGGGATTGACGCCTTTGCCTATTCTCCACCTCAGTTCGCCGGAATTTCCTCGCGGTTGGTTTCGCATACGTCCCGTCATTCCGATCTCTCCGAGTTTGCGGGTGCCCGCGTGGTCGTGGTTGGCGGCGGACAAAGCGCTTTCGAAAGCGCAGCACTGCTACTC
>JBAWCX010000752.1:0-2056 GCA_049590495.1 Binatus sp. (SeqCode) | reverse complement strand
CCAGTCCTCGTCGGTCTCCGAACCAGCCTGGAGCCGCTCAAAGGCGGCGGCCGCTTCGCGGAACCAGGGCTCGGCCCGGCGGAGGTTGACGATCTCGCGCCGACTGTGATGGATCTGCTGAATATTGAGCCGCCGAGCGTGGTCGCCGGGGTGCCGCAGATGCCCGTTCATGGCACCAGTCTCGCGCCTGCGCTAACCGATCCGAACGCAGCGACAGCGAGAACCACGCAGTACTTCGAAATGCTCGGACATCGCGGAATCTGGCACCGCGGCTGGAAGGCGGTGACGCATCACGACATGGGCACGCCTTTCGACGAGGACAAGTGGGAGCTCTACCACCTCGACGAGGACTTCTCGGAGTGCAACGACCTGGCCGTCAACGAGCCCAAGCGCCTCAAGGAAATGGTGGATCTGTGGTGGGTCGAGGCGGAGCGCAACGGCGTGTTGCCGCTCGACGATCGCGGGGCCGCGATGCTGTTCCGCGCCGCAATGCGTCCGGGTCTGCCGACCTCGCGGCGCCGTTTCGTTTACTATCCGCCCATCTCACACATCGTCGCTGACGCGTGTCCGTCCACCGCACGCGGTTGGACCATGACCGTCGAACTGGATCACCCGTCAACGGACGCTGACGGCGCACTCGTTTCGCGCGGCAGCAGCAACAGCGGATTCGTGCTGTACGTGAAACAGGGCCAGGTGAAGTTCGACTACAACTGCTTTCATCAGCACACCCTGGTCGAGTCGGATAGTCGACTGGCCGCGGGCCGACACAAAATCGCGGTGAATATCGACAAGACCGACAAGACTGGGGCGCGCGCGGCGCTACTTATCGACGACGTTCAGGTTGGAGAAGGCCAGATAGCGAACCTGCTCCGCATACTTTCCAGCACCGGGATGGACCTCGGGCGCAGTCTTTCGCCAGTCAACTCGGACTACCAGTCGCCGTTCAAGTATCCGGGACGGATTCTGAACGCAGTGTTCGAATTGCCGACCGGACCGCAGAATCGTGAGATCGACGCGCAAGTCCGTGCCGCCATGACGCGCCAGTAGATGTAATATCGGTTTCGGGAAGAGAGTGAGTTGCTTGTCCTCCGAGTTGCGGATGCCGTACGCGGTCACGGAAAACACAGCTGACGGCATTCGCTTAAGTCATGCGACAATCACGCCCGGCCGACACCGACAACCTGCCGCGCTGCCGTCAGTTAGATTGTCGCGTGAGTGCTCTCCCTACAAAATGAGCCCCTTCGTGTAGGTTCAATATCGGCGAAGTAAGGTCGCCCCAAACCCTTCCAGTGGGAAGAATCTCGACCCGGCGGCTCGCTATAGTCTTAACCTTCACCGTACCCGCGATGACGACCGAGGGAGCGCTCAACTCGTCGGTGGTTATCGATCCGTTTTCGCCGACCATTATCTTGTCTCGTCCGCTTACCTTGCCCTCCACCTGGCCATCGATGATGGCTGGCCCTTCAAAGAACACGGTGCCAATGATTTCGCAGCCCTTTGCCAGACGAGAATCCCGCCGGGTCGCGGACAAGGGTTCTGTAGCTGGCTTGAGGTGACTAATTTGAGCAGCCCACGAAAGCGCAGAGGCCAGGTTCTGTTGCAGTTCGGTCTTCATCGCTTCTCTCCCTTCCCGGCCGCCAAGCCGGAACGTTACTGCATTAAAAACGATGCTGCTTCGCCGAGATTCAAAAGAAGGCACGCTTCGGCTTCAATACGAGGGCATGTGGCCGAGCGTGCTTTCGGCCTCTCGGGGGAGGAGCAGCTGACAACTTTGGTTTACTACTTGACCGCAGTCTGCACCATCGACGGAACGTTACGAGAGGAACGAAGAGTTCCTTTGTTATCACTGCACATAGATTGATTTGTGCCGTGCGTGGTTTCGCCAATTTAAGCCAGTTCACTTTTCAAAAGATGCCATTCAGCTTTGAACGGTCTCGAATCATAGTCCTAGAGACGTTTCCTCGGATCCGCCCGAGCTTCGAGGCGGGCCTGCGCCGGGTCTGCCGCTTATCCAAGACGACAGACCGCGTGTGTGTGGCGAATTACTGATTTCCCC
>JBAWCX010000751.1:0-1699 GCA_049590495.1 Binatus sp. (SeqCode) | reverse complement strand
GGCCGACGCTGTCCGCCGGCGCGCCTGGAGGAGGCACGGCGCCGGGAGTCGCGGCCATGCCGGCCTGCAGCGCCTTCACTTCGGCTTCGAGGCTCGCGACGCGATCGTTCGTGCCCGAAGCTTGCCCGCCCGCAGGCGTTGCGCTGTGCTGTAGGTCTTCGATCTGATCGTTTTGCCGTGCGACCTGCGCCTTCAACGCGTCGATTTGCTGGCGATCGCTCGCGATCATCCCGCGCAACGTGAACTCGTTCTTGTTCAGCTGCTCCATGTCGTTCTGATCGGCGCATCCCGCGAGCATCAATGCCGCGAGCGCGCCGACGGCGCCGATCGCCCAGTTCATTTTTCGCACGCGTCTAATCCTTATTTGCTCACTGTAATTTGCTCACCGAAAAGTGATCGCGCCGGTTTTGCGACCAGCAGCTTTCGTCGTGATCGGTGCAAAGTGGCAGCTCCTTGCCGTAGCTGATTGTCGACATCCTGCTGTCGCTGATTCCGAGCGTTACCAGGTAGTCCTTCCCTGCCTGCGCGCGCTTGGCGCCCAGCGCGATATTGTATTCCTCGGAGCCGCGCTCGTCGCAATAACCCTCGACCTGGACCTTGGTCTGCGGATGCGCCTGCAGCCAGCTCGCGTTGGACCTCAGCACGGAGCCGTCCTGCTCCTGGATCGTCGAATCGTTGTACCCGAAATGAATGTCAGTGAGCGGACCACCTCTCCCGACTGTCCCTTTCTCCCAATCCTCGAGCGTGTTGGTGCTGCCGTTGGTGCCGTTTTCATTCATTCCATTCGCGTTGGGATTTGTATCGCCGACCGGCGCCGGTTTCTTCGACGAACAGCCCATCGCCAGCATCATCCAGACACTGACAATCACAACAACTCTGGCGATCGTCGAACGGCTATTCACCCAACCACCCCGACCATACTGGACAGGAATCATTGCCATTACCCTCCGTCAAAGCGGAAATGATTTTCCGGTTGCTGACCATCATTATATAGATTCGCGAGTTGTGGCTGCGCGTCGAGCTGAACGCGAGATAGCGTCCGTCCGGCGACCAGCTCGGATACTCGTTGGAGCCGTTGCCATCCGTGACTTGCACCGGGTCGCCGCCGTGCACTGGAATCGTCCAGATATCGAAGCGTCCGTTGTCGCGGCTCTGATACGCAAGCCTGTCGCCCTTGGGCGAGAAGGCCGGCGTGGTGTTGTAGTCGCCGCTGTAGGTGACGCGTTTCGGCGAGCCGCCCGCGAGGCTCATCACGTAGACTTGCGGCGTGCCCGAGCGGTCCGAGGTGAATGCGAGCGTTGCGCCGTCGGGCGAAATCGCGGGACTCACGTTGATTCCCGAGGTGTCGGTGAGCTGGCGAATTTCGGCGCCCTCGCGCGTGAGCAGGTACAGATTGGTGACGCCGTCACGCTCGACCGCCGCCACGATTTGCTCAGCATCGGGCGAGATCGTTCCGCCAATCACGCGGCCGTGCGGGCTCTCGATCCTGGTCTCGCTCCGTCCATTCAGATCCGCCAGGTAAAGCGCCGGCGCCAGGCTCTTGTACGAGAGATACAGCACGTAGCGCGTGCTTCGGTCGAAGCTCGGGAACAGGTTGATGGTCGGATTGTCTGTCAGCTTGAACAGGTCTTGCCCGTCAATCGTCTGCGTATAGATTTCCTTGAAGCGTCCGCCGTGCGTCGACACGAACGCGAGCTTG
>JBAWCX010000750.1:0-2450 GCA_049590495.1 Binatus sp. (SeqCode) | reverse complement strand
GCATGACGAAGCACGCCAGCCCCAGCCCCCATCGCGAATCCGGGATGATGCCGGCTTCCAGCATCAGGAACACCGGCGCCACGGTGTAGGTGAGGTAGTCGACGATGTTGTCGAGCAGCGCGCCGTCGAAGCTCGGCACGCGCGTCTTGACCATCAGCCAGCGCGCGAGCGGGCCGTCGCTGCAATCGATGATCGTCGCCGCGCCCATCGCGAGGAACGAGGCGCGGAAATCGCCGCGCGACGCAAAGAAGATCGCGAGCAGGCCGAGCGCCGCGCCCAGCGCGGTATATAAATGTACGCCCCACGCGCAGGCCGTGAGAAATTTCTGCCTCGGGAACACCCGCGGCAAACTTCCGGCTGCGCCTGATGAGGTCAAGTCATTTATCCGGCTTGTAGTCGCGCGGCCCGAAGTATTCTTCGAGCACCGTCATGAACGGTCCGCATGCGCGGTGTCTTTTCACCAGCTTCATCGCTTCTTCTAGTGACATTTGCCGATATGCGCGCAAAAACGCAATCGCCAGCGTCGGCGCGCGATTCATCCCGGCATTGCAATGCAGATAGACGCGCGAGCCCGACCCGACCAGGCCGCGCAGATCGTGCAGCGCCTCTTCGAGCCGCTCGGCCATCGCGTCCGCGCTGCCGTCCTGGATAGGAGTCCGGACGTAATCGATTCCATGCGCAGTGTACTCGGCGCTGAGGTCGGTGTTGTCCAATCCGTTGATGCGCAGATCGTCGTCGTCCTGAAGATTGTGAACCGCGGTAATCCCGTAGGTGTCCTTCAGCCAGCCGATATCGGCTTCGTTCGGATATTCGCCAACCAACAACTCATCCGAGATTATGCTGACCGACGGACGCCGACTGCCGCGAGTCGGGCGTGGTGCGTGGTCGGGGCGTTTGCTGAACCAATCTACCATGGTCCAAATCTAACCATCCGGCGGGCAAGTATACAGCGTCCTAACCAGACACATCACGCTTTGGCGTGGCCTCGAGGCAGCTCGGGCGCGCGAGCGTTTTTGGCGCGCGCTTGCTTGACCGGCTGGGTGCCATTCAACGTCGGAGTATCCGCGTCGGAGGTCAGAGTCAGTTTCGGACGCGAGCCGGAGAGCGCGATGACCGCCGCGCGCATCAGGTCGGCGATCTTGCGATACGCGCCGGCGCCTTCGGAACTCGCGGCGAGCTCGCGCAGTTCGGCCGCGGTGATCGCGCGACCGATGCGGACCTCAACTGGATGGTGCCGCGGGACGAGGCTGCCCTTGCCCATCACGTCGTGCGTGCCCCGAATCAGCACCGGCAGCACGTCGCAGCGGCTGCGCAGCGCGAGGAGTCCGGCGCCGCTTTTGAACTCGTGGATATCGCCCTCGGCGGAGCGAGTGCCTTCGGGAAACATCAGGACGCAGCGTCCCTGCGCCAGCTCGGCCAGCGCGTCTTCGAGCGATTCGAGTTGTGCGCGTTCGCGATCGAATGGCATCAGCGACGTGAAGTTCGACGCGAGAAAGCGCCGCGCTGGCGTATTGAAGAAATAATCCTTGGCGGCGAGCACGCGGATGTCGTCGCCGACCGCGCCGAGTGCGTGACCCACCAGGCTGAAGTCGAGATGACTCGAGTGATTCGCGACCACGATGAAATTGCGATTGGCCGGGATGTTGCCGCGGCCGAGGATCTTCGGCTTCAGCCAGCCGTCGAACATTGCGCGCTCCGCCCCGCGCACGGCAAAACGTCCGAGCCACTTCAGCGGCGCGGGCAGGTGTGGAGTGTAGGGTTCGGCGAACTTTGCGTAAGACGGCATCCGATGTCGCCCGTTGCCGCTGGGCTGCGCGGCTAGCATCTGCAGGTCCGCGACGGTGCGCAGGTCCGCGATTTCCTCCGGGGCGATCTCGCGGCTCGCGCGCTCGCCGATCAGCTCACCGATTTCCGCAAGCGCGAGCGAGTCGAGCCCCAAATCCTCGATCAGCCGCGTCGCCGGCGCGATGTTGACCGGCTCGGTGGCAATTGACGCCAGCGCCTCGGCGAGCCATGCCTCAACTTCGGAATTGCCGGTATCGGCGCGGGGGTCGTGCGAACGAACGTCGAGCATCCGGCGCAGCATCGCGGCGACGTCGGCGCGTTTTATCTTGCGAGGGCGTGTTCGCGGCAGCTCGGCGTCGGAGAAGCGGAGTATCCTGATTCGTTTGTGCGCGCTGAGCTCGCGCGCGACCTTGTCGAAATCGCCGCGCAGTCCATCTTCCACAGCGCGCCGGCTCTCACCGCGCGAGTAGGCGGGCACGACCAGAGCGGCGACCTGCTCGCCCTGTGCGACTTTCAAGCCGACGACGGCCAGCTCTTTGTCGTACTGCGACCTGCCGTAAATTTCGTCGAGCTCCTCGATGTAGATGTTGTTGCCGCCGGAATCGACGATGACTTCCTTGGCGCGGCCGACGACGTACAAGCGCCCGTCGTCGTCGAAGCGGCCG
>JBAWCX010000749.1:0-7419 GCA_049590495.1 Binatus sp. (SeqCode) | reverse complement strand
GTGGATAGTCCGGCGGCATCTTGAGCTCCGTACGGCCTGGGAGAATCGGGTCCTGTTCCGCGCCGCCGCCGCCAAGCAGCAGGTATTTGACTCCGTCCACCTGGTATAGCTCGGTCGTGTGTACGTGACCGTTGAAGACGACGATGTCCAAATCCTTCGCGTACGACGCGAGCAGCTTATGCGGACTCTGCGCTTCGGGGATGGGACCCATACCGGAGCGGCAATAGACCGGGTTATGGAAACTGACGAAGACCTTGCGGATGCCGGCGGCCTTGGCTTCATCCAGCCATTGCGCGAGCAGCTTCATCTGTTCCTCGTAGGTGGGCCGAGTGGCGCCCCACGCAGTAGGTTTGTTCTCGTCGTACTTGCCGGTCCATAGAAAGATGAAGCGGGCGCCATTGTAGTCGAACTTGTATACAAGATTTTTGTCCGACACTCCCATCTGCTTCAGGTACGGGAAGGTAGTAAGCAGACCTTCGGCGTTGGGATCTTCCCACACTTCGTGGTTGCCTACGGCAGTGAAGAATCGACCTCCCAGACCAGCGGCTCGCATTTGATCATCGGGAGCCGGCAATTGCTTCACCACGTCGTCATTCACCAGTTTCCAGTACGGGCTGTCGAAAGGAGTAGATCCCTGCGAACCCCACCAGACCAAGTCGCCGGTGTGCAGGACTAGCTGCACGCGTCCGCTCTTGACGTCGTTCAGTACCTGATGGGCGACCCACTCACCGCCTGTAAGTTCAAACATTGTGCGGTGAACGCCGGGAAGTAGTTTCACGTCTTCGACCGAGGCCTTGGTGACCCAGCCTTTGTCCAGTGTCAGCGTGGTAATCTCATACTTGGTGTCAAACGGCATCACGACCTGCACTAATTCATGGGAAGCAGGATCGTAGGTGAATTTAACATCTCGTTTGACCACCGCCTCCGCGATATTCTTTGGAAACACGAGTTCGAACATCTGAACCATCAGTTCGCGTGCCTCAGCCTCCTCGTCCGATCTGTACGGCAGATAGAACATCGACCGCGAGTCACCGTACACGGCAAATGAAAACCCGGTAGCTGCGGGCTGCGCCTGTTCTGCCATAGCGCAAAGCGGCTGACGCATAAGCAGCACAACGACTGCGACCGCGCCCATGCTGATCAGGGCTCCCAGTATAAAGATGCGTACGAACGCCAAAAAAGAAGGAAGTATTTTCATGAGTCGTTTTCCCGTTGACCGCGAATGGCGGGCTTTTCGAGCCGCCCGCACGCTGTAACATCGGTCTTGCCAGCTTAGCTAATCAATCATCGCCCTTGTGGGCTTCCATTTCCTTCAGGATACCATTCAAGTCATAGGTCTCCGGCGCTCGCAGCGGTACTGGGGCTGGCTTTACCATCTGGAGGCGGCTATCGCTGCCCGTTGGTCGTCCGCTGGGCCTCCCTATCGGACCATTGGGATGATTGACTGTCCGTCACACGGCGCGCACGTTCAATTGTACTTTGGTACAATGTCGCTACGATCAACGGCCCGTTGTCGAGCTCGAATTTCTGATCGACACGGGCGCAATCTACAGCGTTGTCCCTGGGTCGATAGCCCGTAAGCTCGCGCTTGGGAAGCTCGATCGCGAGGAGTTCACTCTGGCCGACGGGACCCACCGCGCTTATGACGTCGGCGAGGCGTTCTTCGGGCTAGACGATCGGCGCAGCACCTCCAAAGTCGTCTTCGGCCCTCCCAACGTAACTCCGCTGCTCGGTGCGCTCACTCTGGAGAGTCTCGGCTTGATGGTAAATTCCGTCGCGCGCGAGGTCTTACCGATGCGCTTGTTCCTCGGCTCGTCTCGCCGCCGTTCCATCGCTGACACCGCTTTTCGCCTATCAGCCTTCGATATGGAAGCGATGCGCCGTTGACGCGATCGAGCGTGGCTTTTGCGCGCCGACGGTCGTCTCGCAGTAAGCAACTTCCGTGCGGCGCCTCCGCGCGCGTACGTTGGTCATGAGCTCACCGGCCTACTGCGAACAGCGTCGCGTCGTTGATGGCGTAGACCGTACCATCGGGGCCGATCACCGTGGGGGTGTAGGCTTCGCCGATCCCGGGAGTGAGCACCACCGATTCCGACAGCACGTTGGTTGCGGGAATCCAACGATACAGTTTGCCGTCCTCGCTGTTGGCGAGGATCGAGTTCGTGAGCGGGTCGACCGCCGCGGAATTGATGCACCATTCCCGGACGCCCGGCGTTCCGTCGTTCGGCGTCGGTCCGAGCGCGGTTCTGACTTCATTCATCACATTGACGCCGGTAACCGGATCGGTTTCGGTGCTGTTGGGATCGAGCACGGCAATCTTGTTCAGGCCGTCGCCTCCGGTCTCGGCGTAATTGTTGTACTTGGTCATGAGCAGATAGCTGGATGGACCGCTGTAGGTGGGGATCTCTGAGGTGGGCACAATAGACGCGGTGGTATCCCAGCCGAAGGCACCGGGAGTCTTCACTTCCGAGAGGGCGCCGTCGAAGTGCAAGAGCCAACCGCGCGCATGATTTTCCTCGCAGCACGGTCCCTCGAGCACGCCGTAGTACACGTCGCCATCCGGGCCCACGGTAGGCGACGCCGATCCGTCATTGGATAGAGTCGCGTCGATTACGGACTTCGGGTCGAGCAGCCTGACCCTTTCTGTGGGCTTCAGCCTCGCGAGCGTGCCGCTGTTCAGCGCCACCAGGTATCCCGCCGCGCTGCTGTCGCTGACGGCAGCGTAGAGTTTTTTCGAATCGTTGCTTAAGGCGGGAGCGCAGTTCTGCACCACCTGCGTCATCGTCGAATCGCCGGCGGCATTGGCCGCAGAGATCCAGGCGCCGTCACCGTTTGCGCTGATTCGCGCGATCCCGCTTGCCAACTGCTTGCCGCTGTGGTCGAGCAACGGCGGCGTGAGGAGCTGGTCGACGGTGAAGCCGAAATAGATATTGCCCCTGGAATCGGCGGTCAGCGGCGTGTCGATCTGGAGGCCCGCGTCATAGGCGCTCTGGTTGCGATGGTATTTTTTCAGACCATAGAAGGCGAGCTGGCCCTGACAAGTGTGAGAGTTCGAGCAGACCAGGTCGGGCTGATTGCGGAAGTACACCGTCCCGCCCGGTCCCGGAAAGTAGACTCGCGGCCGTGGCAGCGTGCTGAGCACCGGGCCGAACACGGGAGTCCAGCCATGCGGCGGGATTGAGTAGTCAGTCGGCAGACTCCAGATAAGGGTCCCATCCGCGGCGCTGCGCGCGTCGATGCGGAAACCGTCCGTTGCCCCGGTCTTCACCGGCACGATGACGGTGTTCGCGGATGTAATCAGTGGAGAGCCGTAATGAATCAGCAGCTCGCCATTGGTGAATTGCGGGTCAAGATCCACCGGAGTCGACCAGATGACCCTACTCAATGGCTGCGCTCCGGTTGCCCACTGCGATCGCGCCGTGTGCTGCGCATCGCGCGCGAAATTGCTCCACTGATCTGACGCCGTCCGCGAGAAAGATCCCGCTCCGGCGAGAACGCCGGCCAAGGTCAGGACAACCCCCCAGTAGAAGAAATCTATAGAAAATCGGGCGATGCGCATTTCCGGCCATTCTTCATGGAAGCCATTTTCTTGTAACCCGCGAGCGAGCCTTTTCGTCTTTCTGGTGGAACCACTCGAGGTCGCTGTTTTGAGCTATATGAGAAACCTGCGTTCTACAATATTCGTGAGTGCAACGGCGGCTATGCTCTTATTTTGTCTCGTATCGCCGTATACGTCACACGCACAAGGAATCGACGGATTGTCGCAGTTGTTGGGCGGGTTCGGACTCGGACACAATTCGGGCCCATCCGGTGCCCCCGCTGCCCCCGTCACAGTCGAGCGCAATGCTCCGCCGTATGCGGGGATGTTCAGCGGGAAGGAGACGTCGGGCTCTGAAACCAAGAGTCTGGATGCCAAGTTTCAGTGCTATCCGGCGCATGACCCTGCTTTCGAGCAAACCGATACGTTCGTCTGCTATGCCGCCGCCGCCCAATGAATCCTGGACCTTGCTAAATATTTAGCTTCAGCTCAATATCCGCGTCGGATCGACCGATCGACGCTGACTGCTCTACCGACGCTCAAAGCTTTTCGCTGGACAGGCGTGACAGGCACGTAGTATGCCGTCATCGGCGCTGATGGTAGGGTTCATCGGGACGCGCGTTCTCTAGAAAAGACGGCAAATTTCGAACCGTCCGCTATGGCGGGAATCCTTTCGTCTGGAGCACACTGGCATCCGAAGACAGTCGATGAATCCTGATCCGACCTATAGATTTTGGCGTTCAGCCGCGCAGTGCCTGGCCGGCGCTATTGCTGTGGCGCTGCTGACCTGGGTCTGCTTTCGACTCGACGTCAGAGCCGGTCTAGCCGCCCTTCTGTACCTGGCTGTTGTTGTGCTGCTGGCCGGCACGGACGCGTTCGTTCCATCGGTCATTGTCTCCGTCATCGCCGTTTTATGCTTGGACTACTTCTTCATTCCCCCGATTTTCTCCTTACGGTTCAGCAACCCGCTGGACTTTGCCGCCTTGGTCGCCTTCTTAGGAACTGCATGGCTCATCACGAGCCAGATGGCGCGGCGCAAACGGGCCGAGGAGGCTCTACAAAAGTTGCTCGGCGAGCTGGAATCAAAGGTCCAAGAACGCACCGTCGAACTGGCCAGCGCGAACGATAAACTGCGCACCGAGATGGACGAGCATCAGCGCGCCGAAGAGGCCTTGCAGAAGGCGCAGGCGGAACTCGCGCACGTCGCGCGCGTGATGACGCTGGGAGAGCTGACGGCCTCGATCTCTCACGAAGTTAACCAGCCGATCGCCGCGGTCGTCACCAACGGCCAGGTTTGCCTGCGATTGCTCGCCCTCGAGCCGCCACGCCCCGGCGATGTGCGAACAACAGTGGAACGCATAGTCAGGGACGCCAATCGGGCAAGCGAAGTGATCCAGCGGATTCGTGCGCTCGCCAAAAGGACCGAGCCGCGGATGGTATCGTTGGACATCAACGATGTCATCCGCGAGGCCACCCTCATGGTGCAGCGTGAGGTGCTCAGCCACGGGGCGTCGCTGCGGACCGAACTCGCATCCGCACTGCCCCCGGTTCTCGGCGATCGGGTCCAGCTGCAGCAGGTGCTGATCAACCTTTTGATGAACGGCGTTGAAGCGATGATGGCAATTACGGATCGGCCCCGTGAGATCCTCGTTCGATCGCAGCAACAGGAAACTGGCGAGGTGCTCGTGGCAGTGCAGGACTCCGGCATCGGGATTAACTCCGAGACCGTCGAGCGGTTGTTCACTGCTTTCTTCACCACCAAGCCCAGCGGCATGGGAATGGGACTGTCGATCAGCCGTTCGATCATCAGGGCCCACGGCGGCAGGCTGTGGGTATCGCCAAATGCGGACCACGGCGCGGCTTTTCAATTCACCGTACCAATTGGCGGCTAGGTTGTATCGTGAAAGACACTGACGCCGTCGCCCGCTAGTCTCTGATCCGAATTGGGGCGCACCCGATGTTCGTTACCGGAACATACAATCCGTATCTCGTCGCTCTGTCCATTCTGGTCGCCTGCTTCGCATCTTACACCGCCCTCGATCTCAGTGGGCACTTGGGGGCCGCCCGGGGATTCGCGCGTCGCGCATGGCTGGTGGCGGCCGCGCTCACAATGGGAGGCGGAATATGGGCGATGCACTTCGTCGCGATGCTCGCGTTTGTCATGCCGATGCCGATGTCTTACGACATCGGATTGACAGCCCTTTCGCTCGTGGTAGCGATCTTGGTGACCGGCGTCGGCTTTTACGTCATTAGTCGCCAGAGCGCATCGCCGCTTCGCCTCGTTCTCAGCGGCATCTTCATGGGACTTGGCATTGCCGGGATGCATTACACCGGCATGGCGGCATTGCGGGGGAACGTCGAACTCAGCTACGCCCCGCTATTGGTTGCGCTCTCCCTTGCCATAGCGATCGGCGCGTCGACGGTGGCGCTATGGGTGGCATTCCGAACCACCGATCTTTGGCAAAAGCTCGCTGCCGCGGTCGTCATGGGGCTAGCCATTTCCGGTATGCACTATACGGGGATGAGAGCGGCCATTTTTTACTGTTCACGCCCCGGTTCAAACGCGGCCCAGGTAAGCGCAAATGTCGATCAAACCAATCTGGCGCTGGCGGTTGCCGGCATTACGTTTATCATTCTGGCTTTCGCGTCGGTCGCCTCGCTGTTCGAGCGTCAGCGCGCCGAAGAGGCGTTGCGGAAGGCGCAGGCGGAACTCGCGCACGTCGCCCGCGTGATGACACTGGGAGAGCTGACGGCCTCGATCTCCCATGAAGTTAACCAGCCGCTCGCCGCGGTTGTCCTCAACGGCCAGGTTTGCCTGCGATTGCTCGCCCTCGATACGCCACGCCCGGATGACGTGCGCGCAACCGTGGAGCGCATGGTAAAGGACGCCAATCGGGCGAGCGAAGTGATCAAGCGCATTCGAGCACTCGCCAAAAGGAGCGAGCCGCAGATGGTATCGCTGGACATCAACGATGTCATCCGCGAATCTATCCTGCTGGTGCAGCGCGAGGTGCTCAGACACGGAGCGTCGCTGCGGACGGAACTGGCGTTCGCATTGCCCCACGTTCTCGGCGATCGGGTCCAGCTGCAGCAAGTGATTATCAACCTTTTGATGAACGGCGTTGAAGCCATGGCGTCAATCACGGATCGGCCCCGTGAGCTCGTCATCAGATCGCAGCAGGACGAAGCCCGCGATGTGCACGTGGCGGTGCGGGACTCCGGCATGGGGATTGACTCCCAGACCGCGGAACGGCTGTTCACCGCTTTCTTCACCACCAAGGCGAGCGGCATGGGAATGGGCCTGTCGATCAGCCGTTCGATCATCAGGGCTCACGGCGGCAGATTGTGGGTATCGCCAAATGCGGACCACGGCGCAGCTTTTCAATTCACCATACCGACTAAGGGCCAGGTTGTATCGTGAAAGACGCTGACGCCATCGTCTTCGTGGTCGACGATGATTTGTCGATTCGGGAGGCAATCAAGAGCCTCGTCAAATTGGAGGGTCTACGCGTCGAGACTTTCGGCACCGCACAAGAATTCCTGCAAAGCGAGCGACCGGATCTGCCCGGATGCGTGGTGCTCGATGTGGAGCTGCCCGGATTGAGCGGACTCGATCTGCAACGCGAACTGGCCGCGCATGACGTCAAACTTCCGATCATCTTCATCACTGGTTACGGCGATATCCCGATGTCAGTGCGCGCCATGAAAGCGGGAGCGCTGGAATTCCTTACCAAGCCCTTCCGCGATCAGGATCTTCTGAACGCGATTCAACAGGCCCTCGAGCGCGACCGTGCCGCGCGCCAGCACTCAAGGGACATTGCGGAACTGCGCGAGCGTCTCGACGCGTTGACCTCCCGCGAAAGGGAAGTGATGAGCCTGGT
>JBAWCX010000748.1:0-14122 GCA_049590495.1 Binatus sp. (SeqCode) | reverse complement strand
GTACCGGCTTCGCTGGCGCGAAGCTGTCCGGAGGCCAGAAGCCAGCTCCGCTCGCGTTGCTCGCTTCGTCAGGATGACGGAGGGCGCGAGGCGCGCTCCCTCAGTAATTCGGCAGGACTCCGGTTGGGGAGCCTACCAGGCCTTGGCGCTGGAAGGGATTGGATCCGAATGGACTCCGCCCGAACGAGCCCAAGCCGCCGAGCGTCAACTGGAACTGGAGCTGTACTTCATTGGGATTGAACGAATCGTTGATCCCGAGGTCCGCCGCCCAGCAATCGCAGGGCGATTTCAGCCGCACGCCGTATTGCATGTCCAGGATTTGATTCTGCGCGATGTTGTAGCTGGGCGAAAAGTAAACGCCCATGCGGTCGAATATCTGGGTGTACATTTGTCCCGAGATGAACTCCGCGGCGTTTTTGTTGGTCCCGGGAATGGCAGTGTCGCGACGATTGGCGTAGTTGAATCCCAACGAGAAGAACGAGCCTTGCAGCGCCTTGCCCATATACAAGTTCGGCGCTTGCGCCGCCGCCCACGGCGGCTGATAAGCCACCGTTGCGTCGGCAAGGGTGACTCCGGCATGGGATCGCGGACTGAAGTCGACCTGCGAAGTGAAGGTCGCAACCCGGCTCGCGTAGATGTGCAGCAGCGCCTCGACGTCCGACATATCCGAGCCATTGGCAACAGTATGCCCGATGTCGTAAGCCTGCTGTAGCGTCAACGAGCCGATTTCCTGGGAGTGCTCGCCATCTCGCAAGATATTCCCGCTGTGAGGCAATAACGAATCCGAAATCGGTTCTTCGTGGAGGGGGCCCAGGGCCGAATCGCTGTCGGGTGAGCCTTCGCCCTGGGCCGGAGTAGCGTCAGTGGTCGTCTCCGGCTCTGGACCTTCCTTAGTCTTGGCGAACAGGCGCGTGGTGACGCCGTATCCGACCAGGCTGCGCGAGTTCAGACGATCGAACGAATCGAACAGGGGCATGTTGCCCTGGAAGATATTCGGCACGTAGTAGTAGGTGGCAAACGGCTCGATGGTATTTTTGAGCTTCTCGATGGTCTTCCAGTTGAAATCGTAGACGCGATCGAGGACCGTCGAGATTCCGGCCTTTGCGTATGGGACGATTCTTCCGCTGGTTCCTGGGGTGCTGAAGGGGTTCAGCGAAACACAATTGTTGAAAATGAGATTGGCATGGCCGCCGTCGGGGCAGGTGGGGATGTTTTTTCCGAGTCCGGTTCCAACGCCTGGAATAGGTTTGGTTCCAACTGGAAAGATCTTCAGGCTTTCATTGCTGGTGTCATAGAACGCGGCTTGCGAACCAATCTCCCCGTAACCGTTGACGTAGTCACCCCATCGCCAGGGCAGCGTGATGCGCGGATTGGCGTCGAGCCGCAAGCCATCGATGCCCTGATAGCGGTAGAAGTTCACCGCTTGCGCGTCGTAATCCGCGAACATCAGGTTGTTGAATAGCTCCTGGCGTCCGGTCACGGTCCCATCGGGCAGCCGTTGCAACGCAAAGGTTTGCGGTTGAATGAGATCCTGATTCCAAGTGCCCTGCACCCGCGCGAACGCGTTTTCGAATTGATCGAGCAGCCCGAAATCCGACTGCGCATTTCGCAGCGAGCTGAAGTTGCCGCCAAAGCCGCGCGACAACGTCCATACATCCATCTCGCGCAAATACAGGCTGTCGCTGACGGAATTTGCGTCGCCGTACGCGATCAGATCGTCAGTTATATGCTGGCGCCCCATCGCGAGGATCCCGTAGCGGTCCACCGGGATGTGGGTATCGGCCAGCTGCGTGTCGGTCACGTCGCCGATGCGATTCGCTTGCGACCTGATAGATTCGTCGTAAAACCCGCCGTCCACCACCAGGTAGTCGTCCTTGCCGGCGACCAGCCGATACTCGGCCATCCCGCCAATTCGCTGCCTGGTCTCGACGTCGAAGGCGAAGGTCGCGTCGGAACTTTTGTTAATCACGAGGTAGTACGGCTGAAACCACTGAAAACCGCGCAGACCCGATTCACCCTCGCGGCCGCTGAGCAGGCCGCTGTGCCGCGAAGAATCCGCGGGAAAGGGCAAGTACGGAGTGGGAATCACCGGGTAGCCGGCCACGTTGAAGGTGGCGTCCGTGGCGTGGCCGGTCTGCCCCATGTTCACCACCATCTGCTTGGCGTTTATCGACCACGAGGGCGTGCCCTTCTCGCATCCGCAAGTCGTAAAGAAGCCGTCCTTCACCACGTAGGTCTGCCCCTCGAGCTTGGTGATCTGCTTGCCTTCAAGATGGTAGATGTCTTTCTTCGCCAGGATCTTGGCGTTGTAAAGCACCATCGTCTCATTGGTGATGTCGATGGTCCCCTTGGTCGCCCACATTTCGACTTCCGGATCGATCAGGTGAACGTGGCCTATCGCGGTCGCCTTGCGGTCGCGGCGCATGATGTCGATTTCGTCGGCTTTCAGCACAGTGCCGCCCTGGGTCATGACCGCGTCGCCCTTCACCACGAAGGTGTCGGTCTTCGAGTCGTAGATGGTTTCCTGGCCGGTGACGGTGACCGGTTCACCATGTTCGGTTTTGACCGGGGTGGGAACCTGAAATCCTGTCTTTTTTGCCGGCCGGGCGGCCGCGATGGCGAGAGCCGGCGAGAGTATCGCGGCCAATACGACCGCGATCGCGATCGACTTAAACGCCAGCTTCAGGAAATAACCCAACTCGCCCCTCGCGGCTGAGAAAATGCGGGTAAACTTCGCCGATAAGATACACGGATCCCGTAACAAGCGCCACGTCATCGGGCCGCAATTCAGAAATCACGCGCTCGATTGCGTCGGTCGGGTCGCGCTCGACGCGCGCGGGACAATGCGCCGCGAAATGCGCGACCAACTCCTCCGGCTCGAGCGGGCTCTTGGGCTTGGCTCGCGTCAAGGTGACGTCGCGCACGCGCGGACCGAGCATGGCAGCCATCGTGGGCCATTCCTTGGCCGACTGGCATCCGAATATCAGGCGGGGTTTCACGGCAGGACCAAGCTCGACGCTCATCGTCTCGAGCAGCGCCGCGATACTCATCTCGTTGTGCGCGCAATCGAGGATAACGAGCGGCCGCTTCGAGACCACGTCGAAGCGCCCCGGCCAGTAGATGTCGCGCAGGCCGCGCCGGATGGCGTCCTCGTGGATTCGCCAGCCCTGCGCCCGCAGCGCTTCGAGGGTGGCGACCGCAATCGCGGCGTTCTCATGCTGAAACGGGCCCGCGAGTCCAAGCTCGAGGCCGCGAATTTCGAGGCCCAGTCCGTGGTAGTCCAATCGATGCGCCGGCGCGTGCGAGTGGTAAGAAAAATCGCGATCGATCAAGCGGATCGCGCTGCGGCGCTGCGCTGCGATCGAGGTCAGCGCGAGGCGCGCTTCGAGGTCGCGCGCGCCGATCACGACCGGGACGTCATTTTTGATTATCCCGCCCTTCTCGCCGGCGATCGCCGCGATCGTGTAGCCGAGATATTCCATGTGATCGAAACCGATTGGCGTGATCACGCTCAAAATCGGCGTGACGACATTGGTCGAATCGAGCCGCCCGCCGAGTCCCGTCTCGACCACCGCGATATCGACGCGCTCCTCCGCGAAGTACAGGAACATTATCGCAACGGTGAACTCGAAAAACGTGAGCGCCATGCCCGCGCGGTCGTAAATCGCGCGCAGCCGCTCGATATAGTCGAGCATCCGCGCCGCCGGAATTTCCGCCCCCGAAATTCGCGTCCGCTCGGCCAGGTTTACAAGATGAGGCTTGGTGTAGAGTCCGGTTCGATAGCCCGCTTGCCGAAGGCAGCTATCAAGCATGGCGGCCACCGAGCCCTTACCCTTGGTGCCCGCGATATGCACCGCCTGAATTCGCCGATGCGGATTGCCAATGACGTCAAGCGCAGCCTCCATCCGCTCGAGCTTGTAAATCTCGCCCCGCGCCTCCAGCGAATAAAGCCACTCAATAGTCTTGGAGAGTTGGTCCATAACCAAGCCGAAGTTTACCGGCTATCAACCAAAGGCGGAAGATTCAGCGCCCGCAGGGGACCTCACCCCTAGCCCCTCTACCTTCTGGAGGGGGATCAGGGAGGAATCATTCGATCGAGGTAAGCCACTCGTCGAAACATTCGCGCGCCTGAATTTCCAGCCGCCCCGCGTAACGCGCGGTATCGGCTCGAAGCGCCGCGACGGAAAGTTTCGCGCCTGCGAGTTCGCATGCGTGCCCGATGAACCATTGCTCGAGCCGTGCCGCCGTCGCCTCCGGATGAAACTGGAAGGCAAGCGCGTTGCGGCCCCAGGAGAAAGCCTGATTGAGGCAGATCCCCGTCGATGCGAGCAGAGTCGCCCCGGTGGGCAAATCGAAGGTATCGCCATGCCAGTGAAGCACGGCGGTATCGTCCTGTCCCAAGTGGCGGACCGCGGACTCGCATCCCGCGGGACGCAGCGCAATCCGGCCCCATCCGATTTCCTTGAGTCCGACCGGATAAACGCGCGCACCCAACGCTCGCGCCATCAGCTGCGCGCCAAGACAAATTCCGATCGTCGGCCGATTCGCGCCAAGCCGCTTTTCAAGCAGGTTCAGCTCGTCCTTGAGGCTTGGGTAAAGGTCATCTTCGTATGCGCCGATAGGTCCACCGAGCACGACGACGAGTTCCGGGGCAACCGGGTCCAGCCTCGCGAGGTCGTCGACGGCGCAATCGGCGTAGCGAATCTGATAGCCGGCGCGCTCGAGCGCCGGCTCCAGGCTGCCAAGATCCTCGAAGTGCACATGCCTGATGGCGACCGCGGTTTTCATGAGCGGGATACCCGAAAAAATGCTGTGGCAGACGGAAAGTTCGTGATTGCGGGGATCTCTATGAAGACGTTGGCGGCGCGGAGACCGCTGACGCAACCAGCAGCACGACCGCATCCTGCTTTCCGAGCGCAGCGAGACGATGCGGAGTGCGCGCGTCGAAATGCGCCGCGTCGCCGGGTTGCAGCGAATGCCGTTCGTTTTCGAAAATCAGGTTCAACCCGCCCGAAATCACATACAGCCATTCCTCGCCCTCGTGCTTGTAGAATTTGTCGTGATGCCGGCTCGCCGGGATTCGCATCTCCATCGCCTGCAAGCCGGTCAGCGGACCACCGCCGGACACCGCGCGATAGGCAAGACCGTTGGCAATTCTCGGCGCCGAAGTTCCCGAGCGAATAATTCTGCAGGGCGGCATCGCCAGTCCGTCGCCATCGAGCAAGGTGCGCACCGGGATCTCGTAAACCTGGGCCAGCGTCAGCAGCGCCGCGAGCGAAGGCTGGCGACTTCCGCTTTCCAGCCGCGACAGGTACGGTTCCGACAACTTGCTGAGCTCGCTCAGCTTCTCCAGCGTCCATCCGCGCTGACCGCGCAACGTCTTGAGTCGTGTGCCGAGCGAGGAGAGAACCCGCTCGAGCGGTTTCGCAATTCCGATTCCATCCCCCATCGAGATTGAACTAACATCAAGCATGCCTGCAGGGCAACCAACATTTTCTCGGTGGTGACCGTTCTTCCCCCTGCGGATTTACGCCGCCTCAACCTGTAGAGCATCGCCGGCACGGACTACTCCTCCGCGTTCGACCGTTGCATAGACTCCAACGTTTGCGTGATTGGCCGAAACCGCGGCTTTCAGAATCCCCAGGTCCCTGGGCAGGTCGCCTTGCGCCAACGTCGTCATCACGCAGCGCCCGGTGACGCACGTGACTTTCAGCCGCACCTGATCGCCGATTCCCAGCGTGTGTCCGACCCATGAATTTTCGACGAAGCCCTCGTCGGTTCCATGAGGCTCGACTATCAGGTTAGGCCGAAAGCGCCGTGCTTCGAAGCTGCCCTGCGGATAGACGCTCTGAAGTTTCTTCAACGTCGCGGTGGTGAGGATGTGCACGACGGCGCCGTCGAAGAACGTGGCCGGCGGCATCGCCTCTTCAGTGACGGTCTCGCGATGGGCCAGATTGTCGATGTCGGGCCAATACTCCTCGAGCTTCGGACTTGCGGGCGGCTTCGATTGCAACGAGACGCTGGCGCCCAGTGCGCGCGACAAAAGGCTGTCGAGATTGTCTTGCGTACTGGTGGCAGATACACCACCCGGCATCGTGATTCGTACCGGAGGAATACCCTCATGCATGTCGGGAGGATCGACATAGGCCGCGCGAAAGGCGAACATGGCCGGCCACTTGCGCGGATTTTTGGCGCTAACCACTTTGCCGGTGGCCAGATCCACCAACGCATAGGACCGATCGCCCAGCAGTCCGCGTTCGCTGACCAGGCTTGAATTGATTTCCTCTCCCATCATCGATTTCACCGGGTAGCGCCAGAGCGAGACGATCGAGCCGCCGGTGTTTGCATCGTATTGCATCGCTTGTCGGTTCTCCTTGATTTACGCTGCGCGCGATTCAGGCTGTCGCCTTTTCGCGGTTTTCAATGTCGGGGGCAGTCACCACTCTCAAGCTGACCGGCACGGCGCCGTGTTCGGCGTGAATGCGATCCTTGACGCTGTCGATGAAGTCAGGATTGCGGCGCAGGATCATGAACCAGGTGAATCCGATCGCGAGATAGCCCAGGAAGATGTAGGGGAAGATATTCACCGGCCACGATGGCACCGGATAAACGCTACCAACCGCCGGGACCAGCAGCAATGCGACAGATGCCACCGAGAGCGCGACTGCGCCGGGGCTGAGTTCACCGCGTTTGCTGAGATATGCCGGGGCCGCAATCGAGATTAGAAAGTACGCTCCGAGAAAGCCGAAGGCGCCAAATGTTCCGGCGTCGTTGAAGGCGTCGAGGATTTCGAGCTTGAACACCTGGGTCAAAATGACAGTCGACAGGAAAATCAGGACTGACATTATAGTCACGGCGACGTGCGGGGTCTCGTTGGTCTCGTGCGAAGTTCCGATCGAGCCGTGAAACACACCCAGCTTTCCCATCGGATAGAGAATGCGTGCGCCGGAGTTCATGCAGGACAGCGCCAGTGAATAGAAACTCGCCATCGCACCGAAAGAGATCGGCGCCTTCAGCCATCCGACGTGCATCATGTCGGACAGCACGTTGAGCGGCGCGTCGATCTTGTCGAGAGTGGTCTTGTAGCCGGCAAAGCCGAGCACCTCGGTATAAGAAACGAGGACGAAGAATGCTCCGGTCAACAGCAGGCTCCAGATCACCGCCCTGGGAATAGTAGTCAGCGGATTTCTGGCTTCTTCGCCAAACGCGGTGGCGCACTCGAACCCGACCAGGCTGAAAATCGCGACCACCACGCCGAGGCTGATTCCTGAAAAAGAGCCGCCTGCCAGCCTAATCTGCGCCGGGTCAATCGCCGATTTCTGGCCGAACAGAACGATCGCGCAGAGCAAGAGAATCAGCGCAACCGACAACCCTTCCATCACCAGCATCAAGCCGCTTGAGAGGCGGATGTCCTTGTAGCCGAGGTACCAGATGCTGCCGGCACATACGGCAAACAGCGCCAGCGCTGGTACGTGGATGCCCATCATGTCGAAGAGCGTGCTCGCGAAGATGGTGAAGCCGGTCATACCTGCCGTGCCGATAAACAGGTAGGCCCACACCAGGCACCAGCCTGAGAGGTTGCCGAGGGTGGTGCCCAGTCCCATCACCGTATAGGCGTACATCGATCCCGCGGAGGTCGAGCGCTTGGCAAACTGGTTCAGATTCAGCGCCACGAACAGCAGCATCACGGTGCCGAACAGATATGCGAGCCAGCTCGCATTGCCGGCGTTGCTGTACATCAACGGCACAATCAGCGCGGCCGTCATGGTCGGCGAAATCAGCGCTATTGCCATCGCGGTGATGCCCGAGAAGCCGAGACATTCCTTGCGTAGTGATCCGCCAGGTTCACTCATGGAACTTTTCCTCCAAGGCTGCGCTCGCCTTGATCTGTGAGATCGAGCGACTAAATTGCCTGATAGGCAACTATGCAAACGAGATGCCTGACGGGCAACCTCGCCGACCCGTCAGGCAATCAAGGAGAAATCGAAGCGGCGGCCTGATCGCATGACTCGATGCTGGTCAGATGACGCCAAAGTGTGCAGCAGAACGGTCTGGGTGCCGCGCGTTGGGCACGCGGATTTCTCACGCTCACAGAACAGCCGAACCGGCGTATCGGGTACGCGGGGTTTTACGGGCGCCGCGAGTTCCCGCTATACCTTTCCGGGGCGATATACAAAAAATCCAACCTGTAATTTTTAGAAAGATTTAGTACATGCCTAAATCCCGGAACAAGATTGTCGAGCCAGTCCGCGAAATTGATGTAATTCATGAAACCGATGTGCTTGTTGTCGGTTCTGGACCAGGCGGGCTTGCGGCAGCAATTGGCGCTGCTCGTGCAGGTGCGAATGTAGCATTGGTTGAACGCTTCGGCTGCTTCGGAGGCAACATTACCGTGGTGGGAGTCGAGGGCATGGCATGGTACCGCCATGAAATGACCATAGAGGCCAACGGCTTGGGCCGTGAGATGGAGGAAAGGGCGAGGGCGATGGGGGCGGCAGTGCCGGAATCGCAGTCACTATCCTACGAACTCGACTCAGAAGGTTTTAAGGTTGTGGCTGATAGGATGGTTGAGGAAGCCGGGGTATATCCCATGTTGCACCGGCTGTTCGTCACACCGATTATGGACGGCGATACGATCACCGGCATCGTTACCGAGTCAAAAGCTGGGCGCGAGGCGATACTGGCAAAACGGATTATCGATGCTACAGGCGACGCTGATGTCGCCAAACGCGCGGGCGCTCCGGTTTTTGTGACGCCGAAAGAAAAGATGATGGCGGCTTCCGTCATGTTTCACCTGGCGGGTGTTAACAAGCAGAAATTCATGGATGGTGTAAGAGCCGACCCCCAGACCTACGAGGACTGGGGCGGTGGCGGTGAATGGAACATAGAAACCTCCGGCAAGGAAGGTCACATGTTTTCCCCCTTCATCAGAAAACCATTTGAAAAGGCCATTAGAGAGGGGGTGTTGTCCGCGAATCTCAATACCATTGCCGGGACATGGGGTGCCATGCACGACTCAGGTGAATTGACGTACATGAACCTCATCCACCTGGACAAGTGCGATGGCACTGACCCCGACGACCTTACGAAGTTCGAGATTGAAGGCAGGCGCCAGACTATGATGGCGATAGAGGCTCTGCGCCGCTATATGCCGGGGTGTGAATCTGCAAGGTTACGCAATTTCGGGATGACTTTAGTTATTCGCGACACCCGCAAGATCGATGCTGTCTATAACATGACCGAAACCGACGTGCGCGAGCAGGGGAGATTCGAGGATTCCATCGGCATCTATCCGGAATTCATCGACGGTTATGGAATCCTCATTCTGCCGACCACAGGCCGCTATTTCCAAGTCCCCTATCGCAGTCTTCTCCCGAAGAAAGTAAAGAACCTGCTCGTCGCTGGTCGTGCCATCGGTGGTGATCGTGTCAGCCACGCCGCCATACGTAACATGAGCTGCTGTGCGGTTACGGGACAAGGTGCAGGTATAGCAGCGGCCGTGTCTTTGAAATCGAAAACCGATCTGCATCAAATCGACATTCGGCAAGTGCAGGCAGAACTCGACCGACAGGGGGTTCGGGTCTTCTGATTGCAATAGAACCTACTCGAGCTCGCCCAATACCCAGGCCGCGGTGTCTTCGGGCAGATCGGGAATCCATCGCATGAACTCTTCGACGCTGGTACCTACCACCTGGCTACCGAGATTTTCCTGCAGCGCTTCGTGAAAGCGGCCCGCGACACGCTGGCTGAGTAACCCGCATCGGCGTAGGGTCGGAAGCACGAACCCGGACACCGGTCCGCGCCGGCGCCCCGGAGGTGGCCGGGTCAACTGGTCGCGCTCGCGTTGCGCGCAGGCCAGCAGCTCGGCGGTGTCGATGCCCGCCTCGGCCCAGCTTTGCAGGAGCGCGGCCATGAAGCCGGCCTGATTGCGTCCGCCGATAATGGCGATGGCGGCGTCGAAGGCGAAGTCTTCGAGGTCTTCACGCTCTGCCGCTGAAAGGCATGGCGTACAGCGTTCAACGTACTGCAGGCCGTAGGCATGATGACGCGCCTCGTCGCGCCCAACATAGGTGAGAATCTCCTTCAGCAGAGGCTCCTGGGTAAGATTGCGCATCTCACGAAAGCTGTAGAGCGCGAGCCCCTCGACCACGATCTGCATGCCGACGAGCTTCTTGGTCCAGTCGCCGGTCTCCAGCGTGCTGTCGAGCAGACCTTTGAGGTTCGGCGCGATCGGCCGAACCATATCGAGCTTCTGGATATAGCGCGCGAAAACCTCGACGTGTCGCGCCTCATCCATGGTCTGGGTCGCGGCGTAGAACTTGGCGTCGGTGTGCGGCACCGCATTCACGAGTTGCGCGGCGACCATCAGGGCGCCCTGCTCGCCGTGCAGAAAGTTGCTCAGGCGAAAGCTCGCCATCCGTTTCTTCAGCTCCCAGACCGTCTCCGCGCTAAGCGAGCGCCAGTACGAGGTCTGTTCGACGGGAAAACCGATTCCGAGCGGCGTCGCAGCC
The DNA here is from genome assembly GCA_049590495.1 of Binatus sp. (SeqCode). Classification (GTDB taxonomy): domain Bacteria; phylum Desulfobacterota; class Binatia; order Binatales; family Binataceae; genus Binatus. The sequence continues at coordinate 3,611 of JBAWCX010000748.1, read as the reverse complement.
AACGCCACGTGATCGATGGGCCGCTCCCAGTCGAGGTCGCGTTCAGCGATCCACTGCGCCTCCAGAGCTTTGACGTACAAACTGCGGAGCTCCTCGACTTCGGAGCCATAGTTCCACTGATAGACGACCTTCATCGCGGTTGACAGGTCAGGTTCCTGCGTGGAGGAGATAATGTCGAATTGACTCATCGTCGTGGTGGTTCTCCTGCTGCGGTGGCGCTGCCCGACGTTAGCGCCAGACATCTGACGGAACAAGTACGCCCCAGCGCTATCGGTACTGGTAGTTGGTCGTGCGGTTCTCGGTGTTGAAGTCGAACCCGGTGAATGCCGTCAGCTCGAATTGGCCGCGCTGATCGCCGACGCAGACTCGATGGCGGATGACGCAGTCTGATGCGAACTGCTCTCAAGAGGTGAATTCCTAGGTCCCGAACCAGTTCTATTAGCCAGCAGAGCCAATCTCTGCTCGTGATTCATGGGCTCCCACGGAACAAGTTTCTCGGCAAGCACATCCATTCTTCGAAGGAGGGTCAACTCGAGGAAAAGTCCCATAAAATCCAAGTCGCGGAACACTAAGGAGCCGGACTCTCTCATCCGGTCACGAATCCGCTCGAGATGGACCGGCATCTCGGTCCAGTGTAGGCCAGCTCGGTGGTGATGACAAAGGTGGTATCCTTCGTTCATGAAGTCGGGCTCATCAAGAACGGTTACTGTATGCGCAAAGTAGTCCTCGGGCCGTTCCGAGTCGTAAAAAGCGTGCTGGACCCATGCGACTATTGCCGTGATGAAGTTCATGCAGAGAAAAGGAACCAACACGAACATGATCCCAATTCTCCAGTCGTAGATAGTGACAGCTCCGAAGTAGGCATAGTACCGCACCATACCCCATAGCAGGCGTCTTCGGTTCTCTTCATCGCCTCTAGCCTTAAAGTAGGCGTACGGGGCAATCCCCAAAACCGTCCAAATGTTGTGCGAGAGATACCTCAGGAAATCCAGTCGACTCGTTCGATCGTAGCCCCTGGACTCCGCCGTGTCATCGAATCCGCTATTCTCTCTATGGTGGAGACGGACATGAACCGTCCGATCCAGTTCCGGAACGTTTCCGTACAAATATCCTAGAAAGAATTCGACGTAGCGGCCGAAGACCCTATCGTACTTCTCCGAGAAGTAGCCTTGGCGCCGGTGCGCTTCCAGGTGTTTGGCGCTGAACATCCTCACAAACCCATGGAACTTGAGACCGTACAGAGAAATATAGAAAGCGATCGCGAGCAGCAGTCGAGGTTTTCCTAAAACGAGTTGGATCAGGAAAATTGGTATTGCGCTCAGGCTAAGGGAAACCATGAGTCGTAAGGCAGGCGTGTCTCTGGGGTCCTGCAGAACTTCCTGGCCGAGCCGATCGAGTAACCGATCGTAGGCCCTGGAGAGAAATTGATACGCGTCGCGTAACGGAAGAACCCTCCCGAGAATCATGGCCGCGCCGTAGCCTCCGAAGGAAAGCAAGGCTACGAGCGAGATGGCACCCGTGCTTGCCAGAGCTATCAGGACTCCACACCATCGAAATCCGAGTTTGGGATTGGCTCCAAAATTCATAGTTCGATCTCGACGGCGAATGCTCTCGATGTCTTCCCTCGACCGCTTGTTCTTGCCAAAAACCTAAGCCCGAACGTACTGATGATGGAGCCCACTCAAAATTGATAGCCCCGAGCTGGTCAGCGCAGCCAGCACGCACACCAGCACGATACAGCCGACACCGATTGGGTTCACGAGTATTTCCTTCTAACCTCAGCCCCTGCGTCAGCGTGTCAGCGAGTTCCAGACATTAGGATACAGCAGTGAGAATCCAAATGTGATGGTGTACCTTGGAGCCGGTCCGTCGCCCGACACGTTCCAAGCCGGTTCGACGAAGCAGTTCACATATTGTGGGCCAATCTTGAAGACCCGACCGACTCCGGCATCGACGGGCAACTGCTGCCTGTTCGTCTGCCAATCGAAAATCATCTGCGGTTCAGATCTGAGGAACCATCCATGGCCGAGCTGGTAAGTTATGAACGGTTGAAGAAAGAGCGCATTCGCCTGAGGTCGAGTTTTATCACCTGCGAACGAAATTGGATTCTGCGCCAGGACTCCGAACAACCAGCTGCGCGGCATAAATGCCACCGCGGCTGCAGGTCCAGCCTGCCATTTTCCTTGACCGCTGGCCGCGTCGCTAGCTGTGGGGAAGACAAACGTAGGTCCCACTCCGAAGAGCAAGCTATGGCCTGGGTCAAGCACTGCAAGATCGACGAAGCGGATGTCACCGAACCCCGTCGATGAGCCCAGAGGAAGTGGAAGCGTGACCGCAGCGGGAATCGTCAGCAGTGAAAGCTGTGGAAATGGCAGCAGCCGATATTGCGGCAGAGGCATCCCAAGAGCGACCGAAAAGAAATTGCCTTGACCGCGCAATTGACCTTGGAAAGCGGGCGCATACGAGTCCTGAAGTCTGATCTGAAAGAGACTCGAAATGGGCGCGTTTGCTTGATTGACGATCTCGGCCTGAGTCAAAGTCGTAGCCGTTCCACCGTCAGCCCGAGCGACGCCTCCTATACCCGCCTGAATCAATAAGACCAGGATGAGGGTTATTGCTCGACTATTCAGTGTTTTCCTCGGCGGCTGGCTTGATCGAAGCGGTCGCGGCCGTCTCGAACGCGATACCGCCTATAAGAATCGACAGCACCGACTGGGCTGCACGGTAAGGCCGCTAGCCAAGAGCGACATATCGATTCCCCTAGCGTGCCAGAAGCGCGAGTTGGGGTTGACGTACCGAGCGTAGGGCGGCGCTTGCTTATCAACACTCGTAACCTTACTTAGTGCCTTAAAACTTCGGTCTCTCTGGATTCCCACTCCAGAAGGCTCATGAGGCACCAGATGGTTCATAGCCACGTGCAGCACAACTGCGGGCCACAAAACGATGCCGACCGGCTGCGACTGGATGCCGGCAGCCCCAAGGATCAAAGCTACGCCGAGATTGTAGATCGCCATCGCGGTAACCAATCCCCTTGCTGCCGGACTTTGCGTGTCATTGCGCGCAAGCCAGCAGGCTACTCCCACCGTAAGCAGTCCTGCTCCGCCAACCCGCGCCACGGTCAATGCGGCAGGTGCCTCCAGCGGCCTGCCGAGCAGGAGAGCGGCCGCTGCTGAGGGTACATACAACAGCGCCAAGCCGGCCCCAGCTTCGATCACCGCAGTAGCTGTGTAAAGAGTGTTCAAGGCCGCCTAGTCCCGGGCTCTCGCCATTTTCTCCGCGATAGCCTTTCGGTCCGAGTCCGTTAACTGCTCAGGCCCGAGGTTGAAGGTCAGCTTGTCGATCGTGCCCGTGAAGCGGAACGGCAGTTTGTAGTCGTCGTTCACTGCCGTGCGGGTGTCGCTCCCAACGTCGAAGGTCTCGTCTATCGACATAAGTAACGGAATGGTGTGCGGGATCTTCTTGCGAACCAGCTCCTGGCCGTCGATCGTAAACACCCCCGTGCCGCCCTTGCCGGGTCCCGGGCCGTCATACTTGAAGTCGAACACAATCGTATGCTTGCCCGGCTTGAGCGCATCAGCCGTCAAGCCGTGGCCTAACACTCCCCCTTCCCA
>JBAWCX010000747.1:0-16271 GCA_049590495.1 Binatus sp. (SeqCode) | reverse complement strand
GGTGTCCGGCGGAGAAGGCGGGGCCCCTGCAAGTTATCTGCTCCGCGTCGAGGGCCAATTCAAAGGGAGCACCGACGAGATTCTGAAATGGGCGTCATGCAAGTGGGGGTTTGACGAGAACGTCACGCGAGCGACCGCCGTCAACGAGACTCACTGGCGGCAGCTCGAGATCGGAGATATCGGCAACGGCACCAGCCTTGGAATCCTGCAAGTAAAATCAGCCGACTATCCTTCAACTTGCGAGGCGGTCGCATCGAGCCAGAATACTGCGAATGTCACCGATCCTGGTTGCTATTCGTATCTCAGCACCGCCTTTGACGCTGACTACAAGCTGGCTCAACAGCGGGCATGCTTCGAAGGCAAGATTAGCTACCTTTCGGACGATCCTGCACCCGCGGGTTATCCCAGCTATCCCGACGGCACGCCGGAACAAATGATGTGGGGATGCGTCGGATGGTGGTATTCGGGACATTGGTACGACGCCGGCGCACTCAATTACATATCGCAGGTTCAATCCTACCTGGCAGATCGGGCTTGGTCGCACCTGGGCTCCGGAGAGTAGGATCAGTACCTGCCTCGATCCTCCTCGAATTAAAAGGCGAGCGCCTCGCGCATGAAGCGAGGCGCTCGACCATCGTCCGAGAAGACTTTCAGTGGTTGTAGCAGCGAGCTCGCGCTGCGGCAGCTTCTTGCGCTACGTCGTTAGCCGCGGCAGGATGCCCCGAGTTCCGATCTTGCCACACCTGGGACTGGAGACCGCGTGCTTTGTCGCAGGCATACTGGTGGCCGCCATATTCGTAGTGTCCTTGATGCCAACCATGGTTGGCGTAGCTGTCGCGGTCGCCTCTGTAATGATCCCACCACCAATCGACCGGCTGGATGTAATTTGAATCTGCGCTATAAGCCGGTTCTGCAAATGCCGGCGCGGTCAGCGGCAGCGCCAGCATCGCGCCGCCCAACAAACTCATAATCAGCTTTCTTTTGAGTTTCATGCGAGCTACCTCCTGCTCCCAACTCAAAGCATCATCAGTGCCAGATTCGGATTGCACCAAAAAACTTGGAAATCAAAGACTTTTTTGGTGCGGTTCGCTGAACCGTTATACGAAATAAGGCCTGCCATCGGCAAAAAATTCGGCGTTAGCCGAAGGTTCTCGCCGACCTCCGCGAAAAATTGAACGCTTGCCCCTCCGCGGCCCGAATTCCGCTGACTCCAGCAAAACCTATCCGTGCGCGATTTGGCTAGCTCCGAGGATCATCTCTGTAAATTCACCCCCTGATCGAATCGCCAAACCGGCCCGATGAGGACCGGCGGCAATTCGCAGGGCGCCCGAAGCTAGGCCAGAACACGCGTGACGAATCAGCTTCCCGTCGAGATCCTCTCCTGGTAGACGAGAATCTCGACCCGCCGATTCTTACTCCGGCCGCTCCGTGTGTCGTTGTCGGCGACCGGCTTGCTCGCGCCGTAGGAAACCACGCGAACCTGCGTCGGGTCGAGGCCCTTCTGGCCGACCAGATATCCGGCGACGCTGGTCGCACGACGCTGTGCGAGGTCGTAGTTGTACGCCTCATGACCGACGCTGTCGGTGTACCCGGCGACCACGAAGACGCGCTCCGAGTCCGATGACTTGGCGGCGTTCTGTCCGTTCGGTCCTTCCAGGTCTCCGAAGAATTGATCGATCTCACGCTTGTCGTTGCTGCTCAAGGCAGCCGATCCGGTCTTGAAGGTCGGTCCAGTGGTCGAATTCAGGACCAGCTTCCGCTCAAGGTGGAGATTGTTCATTTGGGTTTCGAGCTGCTCTTGCTGCCCGGTGATCGGCTTCAGCTGATCATTGACCCAATTGCGGGTAGCAAGGCAGCCACTGACGGTGAGAAGCATTCCCGCCCCGGCGAAGGCTCCGACCCCGATACGGACAGCGTCCGAAAAACATGCGATTCGCACAGTGAATCCTCCTTAGGTTAACCAGAATCTCGGTATGATTTTCCGACCAGTTGATCTTTGGGTCAAGTTCATCACGGACGGCATGGACAACGCGAGTTCATCTTCGGCTGACAACAGTCGTCCAAGCCGCGAAAGCGGCGGTGTTCTCGGAGAGTGCATGCGGCCCAGTGCCAGAATTCCCCCAGAAGATCGTCTACCAACTTCACGGAAAAACATGAGCAAAACGCGTGCCATTCGGATGATACATTTCTTCGCTGGCGGCGTTAGTGCCGACCCATTCCGCTCTGTAATCGTGAAAAAATTTCGCCTTCCGATGGTGAGTGCTTAACTTCTGCTTCGATCCGGAAAACATGCCGCTGGATTGGTTCGTTCCCGTCAGGGTAATAGCGTTGGAAGCGTGAATCTTCCCGTGAACCCGCCGATGCTGCCGATGCTCGCTAAGCGGATTGACGAGTTACCGGCGGGCCAGACATGGATCTTCGAACCAAAGTGGGATGGGTTTCGCGCGTTGATCTTCCGCGACCGGGACGAAATCCTGATTCAGAGCCGCGATGCGAAATCGCTGAATCGATACTTTCCCGAGTTACTTGAGCCGCTGAATGCGCACCTGCCCGCTCGATGCGTTCTCGACGGCGAAATCGTTGTCGCAAAGAACGATGGGCTCGACTTCGAGGAATTGCAGCTCCGGATTCATCCAGCTGCATCGCGGGTCAAGCTACTTTCGCGGCAGAGTCCGGCATCGATCGTCTTTTTCGACTTGCTGTGCGAAGGGGACCGCGATTGGCGGAGCGAGCCGTTCGATCTGCGCCGCGAAAAGCTGGAGTCGTTGCTGGCCAGCGCGGTGCCGCCAATCCATCTGACTCCGGCTACGCGTGAACCAGCCGTCGCATCGGATTGGTTCAAGCGCTTTGAAGGCGCGGGCCTCGACGGAGTTATGGCCAAACCGATTTCCGGCGCGTATCAACCTGACAAGCGCGTGATGTTCAAGGTCAAGCACGAGCGCGACTGCGATTGCGTGGTGGCCGGCTTTCGATGGCACAAAGGAGGCGAGGGCACGGCGGTGGGCTCTCTTCTGCTCGGCCTGTATGACGAATCCGGCGCGCTGCAACACGTCGGCGTGTGCGCGAGCTTCACCCAAACCAAGCGCCAGGAACTGGTGAGTCTTCTGACTCCCTATCGTCACGACGCGCTCGCGGATCATCCGTGGAAGTCGTGGGCGGAGCCAACTTCAGATGACGCCACGCATCGGATGCCGGGAGGTCAGAGCCGCTGGAGCCACGGCAAGGACCTATCGTGGGAGCCGGTCAGAGCCGAACTGGTAGTCGAAGTTGCTTACGAACATATGCAGGGCACCCGCTTCCGTCATATGGCGCAGTTCCGGAGGTGGCGCACCGACAGGAAGCCACGCGATTGCACCTACGCGCAGCTTGAAGTCGTTCCGCCGCACGAGCTGAAAGCCATTTTCGCCGGAGACGTCTGAGCCCACACGCGCTCAAGTCCTTTTCTTCGACGCGTGCATCTTGCGCCATTCGCGAGTTGGGTCGTCATCGGGATCCGGAGTCTCCTGCGGGGGCCGTAACTCTTCGGGGACGTGGCGCAGGTTGATTCGGATCCGCGTCCAGGTGGACGATCTGCCGCGCATCGAATCGACCAACACGTCGTCGTCGGCGAGCAGCTTCGCAACCTCGGCATGTTTGATCTTCCATCTTTCCAGACCCGCGAGCGCGGCCTCCTTGCTTGGTGAGTTCGCAACAACTATCAAGGGCATCTTCGTTCGCGGCGCCTTTGCGACGGGCTGATTTGCGAAGGACTTGGCGCGCGAAGGCGCAACCCGGCGCGGTTCGCTCTCCGTCTTGCGAAAGTGCGGCGGCCAAGGCGCGTCGCCAAGGCCCGCGGCCTCATCTCGTGCCGCAAGCTCGAGCAATTTTTCGAGCGAACCGGCCGCTCCGTCGATGCCTTCATTCGGATCGCCGATCTCAAGAAAGCGTTTCGGGATTGTGAGCACGGTAAAGTCGGAAGGCTCGCAGTCGGGAACCTCGTGCCAATGAAGAGGCGCGGAGACGCGAGCGTCAGGGACCGGCCGAACCGAATATGCCGAGCAGGTCGTACGGTCCTTCGCGTTCTGGTTGTAATCGAGGAACACGCCATGCCGCTCCTCCTTCCACCATTTCGAAGTGGCCAGGGTAGGCGCGCGCCGTTCGATTGCTCGCGACAAAGCCAGAGCCGCGCGGCGCACTTCGTCGAAGGTCCATCGCGGATGAATCCGTACATTGATATGCATCCCGCGCGATCCGCTGGTTTTGGGCCAGCCGCGAAGGCCCATTTCGTCCAGCAGCGCCTTCACCTCGAGCGCGACCGTACGTACGTCCGCCCAACTGACGCCGGGACCGGGATCGAGATCGACCCTCAACTCGTCCGGATGATCGAGATCGCCGGAGCGCACCGGATGCGGATGCAGCTCGATGCAACCAAGATTGACGATCCATGCGAGCCCCGCCGCGTCATCGACCACGATTTCTTCCGCAGTGCGTCCCGAAGGGAACGCGAGCGTTATCGTTCGCAACCACGAGGGGCGCTGCGCTGGTGCGCGCTTCTGATAGAACGCCTCACCGTCGGCGCCGTTGACGTATCGCTTGAGGACCAGAGGACGGTCCCGGATTCCGGCTAGCGCGCCCGGCGCGACCGACAAGTAGTAGCGAACCAGCTCCAGTTTCGAGAGCTTGGTCTGCTTCGAGAAATACAGCTTGCCCGGGTTGCTAACACGGACCTCGCGTCCGTCAATCGAGAGCAACTCGGTCGCGTCTTCCTTCGGCACAAGCCAAGTCTACAAACCAATCGCGCGATGTGACAGGTTTTGATCGAACGCCAATGAAGATAGCGACCTTCAACGTCAACGGCATCGGTGCTCGGCTGCCGGCGCTCATCCGCTGGCTGGCAGAATTCAAGCCGGATGTCGCGTGCCTTCAGGAGTTGAAGGCGCCGCAGGAGAAATTTCCGGAAGCCGCCGTTCGCGAAGCCGGCTATGGAGTGATCTGGCACGGGCAGAAGAGCTGGAATGGTGTCGCAATCCTGGCGCGTGGCGCGGATCCGGTCGAGAGCCGTCGCGGCCTGCCCGCAGATCCAGAGGACGTTCACAGCCGCTATATTGAGGCGCTGATCAATGGCGTGCGCGTCGGATGCCTCTATCTGCCCAACGGCAATCCAGCGCCCGGCCCGAAGTTCGATTACAAGCTGCGGTGGTTGGATCGCTTTACCAAACACGCACAAGAATTGCTCGCGACATCGGAGCCGGTCGTTCTCGCCGGCGACTACAACGTTATCCCCACCGAAATTGACGTCTATAAGCCGGAACACTGGGTTAAGGATGCGCTCTTTCTGCCGGAGGTTCGGACCGCGTTCGCTAATCTGGTCGCCATGGGATGGACCGACGCGGTGCGCAAACTGCATCCGGGTGAGCGCATCTACACCTTTTGGGACTACTTCCGAAACAACTATGCGCGCGGCGCCGGCCTGCGCATCGATCATCTGCTACTGAGTCCGTCGGCAGCTCCGCGCCTAGTCAGCGCGGGCGTCGATCGCGAAGTCCGCGGATGGGAAAAAGCGAGCGACCACGCGCCCACCTGGATCGTGATCGATTGACGGAAGTCTCGGCGTTGGACGCGGCCGCGTCCCGTCAACTACGCTCGATTTTTTCCAGTCGCACCGCGCGGCTGAGCGCTCCAGAAACTGAGCGTGTTCGCCTCACGAAAGTCCCGCATCTGCTCATTTCTCCGACTGATGCGTAAGTCGAGATCCTCTCGGGCGCAGTGATCAGAGCAGTACCTGAACTCAGCGATCCGCTGTGAAGGATCGTGAGTCAGCGCCAAGCGCACTTCAAGAAAGGTATGTTCCTGGAAGAGCACGCCGACGCCTCTTCGGGCGAGTCGGGAAGCAGATACGCTATCTCCTGACCGCAAAAATTGCAGCGATGACCAACGCTGAATTCTTTCATGGCTGGCTCCTAACAAACTGGGCGACGAACTCGAACCCGGTGGGGGAATTTCAGGAATTTGGTATTGACTGAAATAGCACAATGTCCGAGTTCTGTCAGCCGCGGATTTTCTGGTTGTCTCCATCGCCTAGACGCGATCAGGCCTGCTTGCCATGCGGCGCGCTTTCCAGCCGCCACACCGAACGCGCCAGCCTGCTCGATCCTTCGACGATTCTCTTGCGCAGCCCGGCCTGCATTCTGAGCAGCGGCGCGAGCGGGGTACCGCTGGCAACCTCGGCCATTTTTTCCTCGAACTTGACGATTCGATTTCCGATTTTCTCGCCCACGTCGATGGTAATGCTCGCAAACTCCCGCGCAGAACGCGCTTTCTTGAGGACCGATCCGGCCGCGGCCAGCTGACCAAGATCGCGCCGCAGTTGCCCGACCTCCCGCTTCACGGCCTTGCCCACATTTTCCGAGGCCGCTTTCAGTCCGCGGGCGGCGCTGTTGTCATTTCCGTTAGTCGCGGCAGCGCTTTGGCGAGGATGCGCGAGCTTGTGTAGTTCGGCGGCATTAACCTCCCCACGATGCTTGCTTGGGGATTTGCGCGGAGCGCCGATTTGATGAACCTTCTTTTGTTTGCTCATTTTGGCGTGGTGCTCCTCGTGATCGAAATTGCCGGGCGCGGCCGCCCTACCAGAACATCGTCTTGCGCATTCCTAGATTCCAATCGAGCCCTTCCTGGATCCGCGAGCGGACCTGTTCCGTGATTTGCTGGACCAGGAGCGTATCCATAGCGCCCTCGGGTCCATACGAACTCACGTCGATGGGCTCGCAGAACTCGATTCGCCACTTGACCGGAAGGGGGATGGCGTTGATCAGCACCGGGAAGCTATCGGCGCGTTCCTGGGGAATCAACCGGTTGACCAAATTTGCCAGCAGCCGCGAGTTGCCGAGCGAGAAATGGAGTTCCTCGCCACCGACCACGGCGACCGGGATAATCGGAGTGCGCGTCGCCATCGCGAGCTGCACGAAACCGCCCCGGCCGAAGCGCTGCACCCGGTAACGTTTGTCGTTGGGTTTGAGAAATCCTTTTACACCTTCGGGGAAAACCCCAACGACCAGATCGCGCTCGAGCAGCCCAACGAAATCCTCGCGGCAGGCCAGCGCCGCGCCCTTCTTGCGGTTATCAAACGACAGGAACGGCGTGTCGTAGAAAAATTCGGTCGAAACGTATTTGACTAAGCGCGGTCGCGGATGCTCCAGGTGCAGCGCCGTCGACATCATAACCGCGTCCCATGCGTATGATCCGCCTGAGTGGTTCGCAACAATCATCGCGCGCCCTGACGCCGGCACATAGTCGACCCCGGTCGATTCAACGCGCCAGTAGTTGCGATACAGTAGTTCAAAGAAAGGCCACCACAGCTGTCCGTAGAGCGGGTCGCAACCGAACTCGTCAATCTCGTAATCGCCCGCCAGCCTGCGGTTGATCAGTTCCAGGTAGCCCATAAGTCCCGGCTTCTCGCTCATTGGAACGTCGTAGTCGAAGTGGTCGCGCGACACGCCGTTAGCCTTCGGCGCTTCCCGCTTGAGGTTTGCCGTATTCGCGCCAGGCTCGCGCGGCGGATTCATTCGTGTCGGGTTGGGCGACCACGCCACAATCTCGCCGGAAGCGGCGGCGGCCTGCAAAGTGTCGGTACTGGCGCCGGTTTCATCCATGGAAGCACGTTCTGCCATATGCGTCTCTCCCATCTGTGCTGAGCTGATCGGTCTCTGTGTCGGAGACTGCCGGGGCTTTACGCCGCCGCCACTCTGCGTTCTTCCGGTGCGGCCTCCTCGACTGCCACGGCCCGCTCGGCGCCAATCCCATACAGGTCCATCACTGCTTCGCGCGTCGTGTAGCGAAATTGCCCGAAACGCGCCTTGGCCCGCGTATTTTCGGCGACACGGCCGTAGCGCAGCGTCAGCAGATGATGCGGCGGGAGGGTGGTGAGGCCGGCGAATTGCGCCGCGCCCATCACGGCCCCGATCAGCGGCGGAGCGATGGGCAGCCGGGTCCTGGCGCCGAGTCGCAGCGCCTGGCTCAGGTAGACCGCTCCGTCTGCCGCCACATTGTAAAGGCCTGCGCAGTCTTCGAGCGCCGCGCGCTTCAGGGTCGCGATGGCGTCTTGTTCATGGCAGAACTGAAGCCTGGGATCGTAGCCCCACAACGACGGAACTATCGGCATCCGCAGATAGCGCGCCATCGGCTCGTCGCTGTAACGCCCGATAAGGTCCGCGAAGCGCAGGCAGGTGACCGCGAGTTTACGCTTGCCTCGCGCGAGCAGGTTCACCGTGCCTTCAATCTCGGCGAGGTCGGCGGCGAGTTTGGTTTTGGGCGGCACCCTGAGCCGCGCGTCTTCATTGAGGATCGCGGGATCGGCGGGATGGCCGCCGTGGACGTGAAGCGAACTCATCAGCACGAACTTGCGAATGTTCTGAGTGCGCTGCAGGCTGGCGGCGAGGTTAATCGTGCCCATCACGTTGATTTCATGCGTCTCCTCGCTAGCGGCCTCGTCGTCGCCGTAATGGGCGCGCTGGAGATGCATGACGGTATCGGGCCGCACCGCCTCCAGGATGTGGCCTAGCGCCCGCGAGCGCAGGTCGGCCACCATCACCTCGGCGCGCCTGAATGCTCGCCGGGGCTCGCGGAAATCGACGCCCGCGATCAGCTCGACAGAGTCGTCCTCTTCGAGCTCGCGCACGAACTCGGCGACGACGCGATCAGCGATACCGGTGACCAGAATTCTTCGTTGTTGATGTTCCTCTCCCATCGTAGTCGAAGCCTCCTTTGATCGGGCCGTATCGAACGGCCTCGGGTTAAACGAGCCAACCGCCTGAACGCAGACTGCGCGAGCCGCTTCCGGCGGAAAGCGCGCCGACTACGAAACGGCAACGGGGCAAGAAGCCGCTTCGCGTGCTATTTTGGTCGGCGAATGGAACCCATCGGACCACCCGCAAACCCTTTTAGAATCGCCTTAAAAAGATCTTTTCGACGCAGCAGCGGGATCTGATATTCCGCTATTCAGCGGAGGTGGAATCGGCCGAATATTGAACTCGCGCGCCCCGGCGTCTCCTCTTTCTCGCGAATCGATAGACTCGCTCTGCTAGCGCACCGACAGAATTATTTTGGCGCTCGTGCACGGCATAAAGGTCAGGGATTTTCGCGCTACGGTTTCGGTTGCACTCTGCACTGGCGCCTCTCTTCCACAAGATGTTGAGTGTCCTCGTGATCCTATCGCGTTGTGCCGCGGCAAGGTCAAGACGTTTTTGAAAATGTGACAAAAAATTCGTCAGAGGCCAACGAAAATTATGAAGAAGCGTGTCGCGTGTATTATCGACTCGCTAAAACCCGATGAACGTCCGCAAACGATACAGACGCCTGCAAGCAAATGGAAAAGCGCATTGCGCGCCCTCGTCCTTCCGAAACTATTGAATCAACTCGGGGCGTCGATTGCAGTCGAGGGCGGCGCTTGAACCGAATTCTCCGCACGCCCCCGCACGCGTCGCAGGAGGTTCATTAGCCGACTTCCCCGGGCCTCTTCCTGAACATTCGGCAGACTCGCGAAACGCGGCGGAGAAATTTCCTCAGTCGCGGGAGTTGTCTGCGGCGCACCGCAGGACCTGCTCTGCTCGCGCGGCGGCATCGCCAGCCGGTCCGCAACCACGCGATATACATCGGCGTTTACCGCCATCCCGATGTGACTACCTGTCACCTCGACATTCTCGACAGTCGCCGCTCCGGACGGATCGACGCAGCTTTCCCAATGCACCACACCGTCCGTTCGCGAGTAAATTGCCGTACTGGGAACCTCACCGGGATCGAGTTCCACCAGATCCTTGAGGCACGCGCACGATGACGTGAGGCATCCTTGATCGAGGCCGCGGAGCATCGAAATAAGTCTTATGGTCGCGAGAACCAACGTGTGGCAGGAGTCTTCGGCCGATCGCACCGGTGAGCCCAGCGTGATAACTCGTTCGATTAGGTCGGGACGCCGCACCGCGAGTTCCTGCGCATACACGCCGCCGAGACTATGCCCGATAACCACTACGCGCCCGAACGAGCGGTGGATTTCTTCCAGGCTGCTCACGAGCTGCAGGACCGTCTCGCGCGGGCATCGCGAATTCGACCAGATCCCCGTGAAGAACGTCTTGTGCCCTAGCCATTCGCAGAATTTCGCCAGTGGAGCGAGCGTGAGATCTCCGGCCATGAAGCCGGGAATCATCATCACTATTTTGCGATTGCTGTCATCAACCTGCGGGCGCGGCTGATGGATCGCATAGCTCCACAAAAGCGCCGCCGCTTCCACTGGAAAGCGGAATTCGAAAAGCGCGTTGACCAGCGAGGGACGCCGCGCGCCCTGCGCGGGCACCATCGAATCTGCCGTCAGGCCGTACCGCATTTGCTCCTCCCCCGGAACAGGCACTGCTACGCCCGATGTAGAGACATCAACTGCGACTTGTGGCAAGAGATTGAGAGGCGCCCGCCGCCCGCAACTGCATCCAAAACAGACAATCCCACAAAATCGAGACGACTGCATCAAGAATCGAAGGTTTTATTAACAGCCTGTGAATACGAGAAACAGGCGGACGAGCCCGGAACCCAGGAACATCGCCCGGAACTAATACAGCCTTGCCATAAATATTAGATTCGGGCACGATCGGACGTAGACCTTCTGCACCATGACTGCCTAATTACGACCTGGACTTCTTCGATGTAGCAGCCCGATTGAGCCGAATGAGGAATTAGCAGTGTCCAAACGGCCCTATCGTGCAAACTGCCGCCGGTTAATCCCATGATCACCATGAACGACCTGTATGGCACTTGGATGCTGGCGCGGTGGGACTTCACCGTCGACGGCGTTTCCCGCGGCTACCCGATGGGCGAAGATGCCCAAGGCCAGATCATCTACGGCGCCGACGGTCACATGTCGGCGATCCTCATGATGCGCGATCGTCCCCGCTCCGAGGCTCCGCAGTTCCATCAGGCTTCGGCTGAGGAGCGCGACCGCGCCGCCTTGGGATTCATTTCATACGGCGGCGCGTGGGAGTTGCGCGGCAATTTGGTCGTGCACCATGTCGCTTTTGCCTTGTTCCCGAACTGGATTGGGACCGAGCTTGTGCGCGAAGTGTCTTGGGATGGAGCCAACCTCGTGCTTACGGCGCAGCCCGAGGTCTCGCGCACCGGCAAGACAATAGTGAATCGATTATTTTGGCGCCGGGCGGTTGCAGCCTCCGAAACGGCCGAGCGCCGCGCCCTTTAGGAGCGCGCTGAAGAGGGACGCGGTCGGACTGTTGCGGAATCAATTGGGAGTTAAGCGATGAGTTATAGTTTCGTTGATAAGATGATGGAATCCATCCGGACCGGTGAGCTCAAGTCGCCCGTGGAGCAGCTCGTCGGGATGAAGCTTGTCGAGTTCGGCCGCGGACAGACGACTTACGAGCTCGCCGTGCGCCCGGAACATTCCAATCCGATCGGAATTGTGCAGGGTGGAGTTGCCACCGTGCTCGCCGACGCAGCGATGGCAATGGCGATGGCCACCACTCTGACTAACGACGAAATCCGACGCGAAGCCATCACCACGGTGGACCTCTTTTCGCGGTTTATGCGGCCTATCAGCGCACGCAAAGTGAGCTTGCTGCGCGCCGATGCTCACGTCATCAGAACCGGCAAGCACATCATCTGGGCGGAGTGCGGCGTCTCGGCGGACGGCGATTGCATCGGCAGGTTCAATGCCACCGGAAGCCGCGTGCCATTCGACCAGAAGGATCACGCGTTCGCGTCTTCCACGGCCTCGACGGCTTGACAGCGCTGCGGCCCGGCCGCGGCGCTAAATTGGAAGCGGGCCGATATTGCCGGCGTGGTCTACTGCGCGCACCGCGTAGAAGCTCGTCCCGGGCAAATGCGGCACTACCAGCATTTCACGCGAACCCGCAGGCTGCGGAACAGCGGTCACCGGCACAGGTGTCGCCGAGCCGACGTTTTCCTGCGTGATCGGATTCGCCGACGCGAATACCTGATAGGACGCCGCAGTGCCTGACTTCCAATCGTCGCCGACCGCCGTGAAGCCAAGGCTGTCAGTGGCGCCGCCGGGAGTTACCGTCAGATCGTCGATCGCCGAAGGTGGTCGCGTGTCGTCGCCGTAGTGACCGGTGTTTCTGTCGTTCTGATGCCAGTGCCATGCCTCATGATTCGCAGAGGCAAGCCCGGGCGTCGCATAGATGTGCAGCAACCCCTGGCGGGTAGTTACTGCTACATCGACTGTACCGGCTCCAGTCAGATCACCCACCGCCGGCATCGTCAACGAGAATCCTCCCGTCCATTGCGGCCATCCGGATACTGGCTGCCCGCTGACGCCGTCGAAGGCGTGCAAGGCGGACGAGTCGGTCGTCAGGAGGATATCGGGAACCCCATCACCCGTGACGTCCGCGATCGCCGGCGCGTTGAAAAAGGCGAGCCCCTGTATCGCTTGCGTGTATTGAGGCAGATTCGCGCCGGTCATCGCGTCCCATACTCCCATACTCCCAGACCCGACCGCACTTCGATGCCCTTGCCGGGCGTCTCCAGGAGCCCGGTTATGATGTCGGTGGTGGCCGAGCCGGCGGCAACCATCTGCGGCGTTGCCGTCCCGAGCAGATTGCCGATCGAAGTCGATGCCGTGAAATGAACCATCGGCGACACCGGCTGCAGCGGGCCGTTGACGGGCAGACTCGCGGGAATCTCAGAAGTGGCGAGATTGTTGTTCGCGAATTGGATGAGGTAGTTGAATCCCAGCTCCGGACTGGCGATTCCGATTGGACCCGCCGGCGAAGTGAACGAGACCGGGGTTTGTACGCCGATAGTCACGAAGTCGGTCGCCGTGCCGTATGATTGTGCGGGCGTGGTCAGCTGGACCGGAAAGTTTGGCAATAATTGTCCCGTCGACGAAAAGGCGGTGACAAACCCGATCGTCGGCGTACCCTGCACGGTGTCTTGAAGACCGATGAATACGTCCGGATGACCGTCGCCGTTGATATCAACCATCGTGGGCGTGTCGCAGATTTTTGGATCCTGCGTGAAGTTTCCGCCGGTGGGGAGACTCGGAGGTGTGATGCTGGCCGCATTGACCGGCCATCCTGGAACCGCGGTGCCGTCGGGACGCCAGGCGTAAATCTTGCCGTCCCACGCGGGCATCATGATATCGAGTTGGCTGGTGCCCTCGAGGTCGGCCAGCGCGGCGCCGCCGAAGGACCCGGTCGTCGGGTTGTACGAGTAGGGCGTGTCAGGCACGGGAACCGCCTGGCGCGCAACACTTCGATCGGTGGCAAGTGGAAAGCCGGGCCGGATGCTTCCGGCACCGTTCCACGCGTAGGCAAAACCGTCCAGGGTGGTGGCGACGATCTCGAGCGCCCCGCTATGGTCGAGATCGCCCACCGCCAGCGGGCTGGCGATCGGATCGTGAGGCACGGGAATCTGTCCCGATTTCCACGACGCGGCCTGGAGATAGTTGAATGGGTAACTCGGATCGACCCCGCGCGCGAGGTTGGTGATTACCGGAAATCCCGGCGCTTCCGTGCCGTCGGGCCTGATCGCGTGCACGCTGCCGTCGGCGCCGGCGACGATTGTGTCGAGCACGCCGCGCCCCTCGATATCGGCCATGGTCGCTCCCGACTCCAGCGAAGTTCCCAGGTCTTTCGGGAACCCTGCCAACTCCGCACCGTTGTGACGTAGATGGAATACGCGACGATCTTCGCCAACCAGTCCGCGATTGTCGGTCACGACCAATCTGATCGTCACGTCGTACTGCTCGATTGCAAGACGATCCGGCGTCGGCGCGACATAGTTGCCGCTCCAGAACGACGACGGAATCCCGCTCAGATTGAGACTGCTGTTGATCGTCGCAGACTTGGTTCCGCTGCCGTGCGCGATTGTGGTGAAGGCGCTGTCGAGCGGCTGCGGTCCAAGCCCATACTGAAGTTGCCACGAGTAGGATTTCGACCGGGCCGCCGCGGCCGCGAACGCTACCGGGAGCGCGCTGGTCACGGTCGGATCAACTTCCTGATACCAGTCGGGCGATTGAATGTCCGCGGTCGGCGGAATGAAGCCGGTATGCACCGCCTGCATCGCGCGAAATACGTTGGGCCGTCCGTAGCCGTATTGGATATTGAACTCCGCGCCTGGCAGTCCGGCGAAGCAGGTCGGGCACGGCTGGTAGTTGATTGGCGAGACGGTCGAACGCACCACTTGCTCGACCTCGTTGGCGTTCAGCGGCGCCGAGATTTGGTGGGCGCCGAACGCATCAAGCCCGGCGCTGACGACCATCGCGGCCACCCCTCCCACGGTCGGAGTGCCGGTCGAAGTAGAGCCGTCCTGATTGGGCACCGAGAACAGCGAATGCGGTCCATAGGACGTTAGCGATGAGCGCGAGCGGAAAGTTGCGGCGGTGAGATCGCTCGGCAGCGATTGGTCAGACCTGTTGGACTGGTCGGACACGATCGAGTTTCCGGGCCATACGTGCGCCAGACGCATCCCCTCGGTGTGGTCGGCTGATTCGAAATCGTTGCTCGCCCATACGATCACGACGCCGTGGTCGTATGCATACTGGACGGCGCCGACCATTGCCGCAGTCTGACCCAGGGCCGCTACCGTCACATCAATAACCTTTGCACCCGAGTCGACCGCGAAGGCGATCGCCTCGGCCACCCGATCCGGACGATCGATCGCTTCGTCACCCGCTTTGACCGACAAGAGCCGGCAGTTAGGGCACACGCCCACGCCACCGAAATTGTTGTTGGCCTCGGCTACGAACTGGTTGGATTCGTCGTCGGAGTGCGGGTAGGCGCTGTTGTCGGTTTGCGGATCGTTGGTGTCTCGATGGAAATTCCAGCCCGAGATGTCGTCAACGTAGCCGTTGTGGTCGTTGTCCTTGCCGTCGCTGAACGCGACGATCAAATCCTCAGCCGTGATTCCGGCGGCCTCGGGATGGAGAAAGGGACGGTGCACGCGCGGATCGTTGGCGTAGTCATCGACAGTCAGTACACCGTCTCCGTCAAGGTCGTAGCTATTGTTCGGCTGGAGACATCCGGGCGAATGACCGGGCTTGGTCGCGCCCTGAGCGTTCTCCGGCGCCGGCAGCTCTCCGCAGTTGAGGTAGGCTTTGCGCCGCAGGTCGAAGCTCTGACTCAACCGCCAGTTAACGCCGCCCTCGATGTATGCTACGGTCACGTCGCTGCGGCCAAGCCCATACGTCGCCCATGCCTTGTTCAGGCTCATGCCGGACGCGCCTTCCGAATCGGCCGCGAGCGGAGCGCTCTGTGGGATGCAATCGTAGAGATACCACTCCTCGGCGTTGAAGGTCATCCCGCCGGCCGGATTGCGTTCGGCGGGCGCGTAGTCGGGGTCGTTGGGGCCGCTGATCGCGCTGGTACACGGCGCTGCGAAGGCCGAAGCGACAAAGGTCGGAGCACTTTGAATCGCAAGCGAGAGCAGGGAAATCGCAAACGCCGGGGCGAGGCTGATGGCATGCGAAGAGCGGCGCATCGAGGGGTTCTCCCGAATCAAGTGTTAGGTCATGGTTTCAGTAGGCGGGGTTCCGTGCGAAGGATCGGTCAAAGTATTTGCGATCGTATACCGAGCGTTATTTGGGTCAAGTCACGGCCAGCTAAGACGAACAACCGGCTCACGAAACTTGCGGCCCGGCATGGCGATTGAGCTAATATGACCGCTGTTAGCGCAAGATGAGGACTCCGCGTCAGTATTTTTCCGAGCGGTATCCGCGGCTGAACCTCGCTGATTCACTAGCGGTTGCCGTTGTACTCGCACTGGTCATCGTCGCCATCTGGCCGCACTCGCGGCTGGTCGTCGACCTGGTCCTGGTAACCGCGATTCCGGGATCGATCGCCGCGATCGTGTGGGCCCTTACGTTCTGGCAGAAAGCGCGCGTCCAAATAGGGCGGCTCAAGCTTCGCTACAAGTCGGTGCGGCGAAGCGCGGGTATCGCCGCCCTCTTCTGCCTGCCGCTACTGCTGCAGCAAGCTTCAATCTATCTTCAGGGCCCGAACATGCTCCGCGAGCGTGCCGTCGCTGTCTCGGGACTTACGGAACCCTATCCGAAGCCCGCGAGATGGGAGATTCGCGTCGTCGTGGCGATCGCGCATCTCGAAGGCGACGACGGCCACAAGATAGAAGGCCAGTTGCGCGACGCGCTGGCCAATCTGGATCCGCGGCTGCACGTGACTCCCGTCATTCTAAACAGCACGATCACGCTGAAGGGCCGTCCCCAAGGCATAGCTCATCTCGACGCGCTCAAATCAGTAACCGATGTGCGCGTCGATTCATTGATA
>JBAWCX010000746.1:0-4418 GCA_049590495.1 Binatus sp. (SeqCode) | reverse complement strand
AACCAACCCCGGCCAGACTGATGCATTTTTACTCCGGCCTGTTGATGTACTTTTGCTCCGGCGTTGACAGCACGAGCAAGTAGATGAGCTCCACAAGCTTGTTCGCGAACTGGGGGCTGAGATTCTCGAGGGACCCGGCGAGTTCCCCTTCGGACCAGGCGGTTACTACGCGGTTTACTTCCGCGGTCCAGATCGGATGAAGTTCGAAGTGGTGCACATCCCGCTGGCCGAGCAGAGGTACCAGGAAACGATCCGCACTGTGTGTGGCGAATTGCTGATTCTGGGGAATTAGTAATTCGCCACACACACGACATTGCGGCGGTGATTCTCAAAACTCGAGACATTCCGGCGCTTTCGGAGTTTTCAATAAGCACAACAGGTCGTCCGGCTTTGGTACAGCGCATCGACAACAAAGCTCGGCATGTTCGTTCGGTAATGTGAATGATCTTTAATAGCGGTTTTGACCGCCGCAGGCGTTGTGGTTCCTCAAAACTCAATCCGCGCGAATTGATTGGTTGGTTTGGATCTTCTGGCGATACCCTGCGGTGCATGGAGATGCCGACAAGCCCATCATTCTCGGAAGCCCTCGGCAGCGAACCGCGAACCCTCACCGCGCTGCTGTTGGAATCGATCGCACTGCGGCATCAAATCGCCGCGCTCAAGCGCAGCGGAACTCGTCGCCCGTCCTTTCGCTTGTGGAATAGGCTCTTTTAGATCCTGTTCTCGCGCTGGTGGTCCTCATGGCGCGACAGCCTGATCATCGTCCAGCCCGCGACGGTCTTGCGCTGGCGCCGTGAAGGCTGGTCAGCGCTTTGGCGATATCGAGCACGCGGTCGCTGGCGCGGTGGGCGCCCGAGGACTTCCAGCGAAGTCCGTCATCTGATCGCACAGATGGCCCGTGAGAACTTTCTGTCGGGAGCTCCGCGGATTCATGGTGAACTTTTGATGCTCGGTTTCAGCGTCTCCCAAGCCACCGTGTCGCGCTACATGCCTGCTCGAAGGAGACCGCCGGGACAATCGTGGCGGACTTTTCTTCGCAATCAAGCCATGGCATTCGGTCACTGCGAGTATTCCGAGGAACGGTCGAGGGGAGAGGCTGGCCCACAGGGTCAGTCCTATGGTGCCGAGGCCGAGCGATCGGAGGCTGCGCAGATTGCGATGCTCCGCGTTAGATTCTGCGTAGCCTTGCCCAACCAGCGCCCAACCTGAACGATGCAAGAAATGGTCTGCGTCCGCCAATCGCGATCGCGGAGTAACGCATGGTGCTGCCACCCTGTCGGGCGGCTCAAGGAGACGCTTCTATAAATGTTCCGAGGTCGCTGTTCCGATCCGAAGTCCACCGCGTCCAGCTTGGGTGCGCGATTACCGTGACCGCGGAACGATCAAGACAGTCACATTAGTGCACAGTCGCGGAAGAGTCGATCAGCCTGTCGGCTGCCACTGCTGGACTTGGATGCTGTTGTAGTGTTATCCTACGAATGGTAGGACAAATTCAATCCGACAGCGGGGTAAACCTATGGAAATCACGCCCTGATACTTGCAAATCTCGTCACGCTAACTGTGGTCGTGCTTGTGTGATCGGCGTCGCCGAACATGCGTGATGCGCGCGCGGCAGAAACAAAGATCGCGAGACGGGGCACCGGGGAGCTCGGTCGGGGCAAAACGGGCAGCTTGGGTGCAAGCTAGGAACCCTCTTCAGATTTCGGTACGTAGCGTCCTGCGATGCAGCCAAGCAGAGTACGGCCGGAAGGCAGCTTAGCGGCTCGCAGCGTCGGCCGACGACGCGGATCATAGTCGTGTTTCCCTTCAGGCCGATACATTCGCGCCACATACGTTGCGGATCGGAAGGGATCTTTCGCTGATAAGGTTCTGAGGAGCCACAGCCTCCGGTTTCGCCCCACTCGTTGACAGCGGAGAACGCAACAAATCGTCGATTCCGCCGATTCGTCGTTGATTTTCTCCGCGGCGATCGGTCCTCCGTGAACTCGATTGAATGGGCTGTTGCGTAACGCGCAGCGAGGAGAGCCGCAACCAGTCATCATCCGAAGCTCGAGCAGAAAAGTCTTCCCGCAACTGAGAGCGGAAGTGCTTCAGGCGTTTGGCCGATGTGGTATCGCTCCGCTTTGTTGTTGGCCGCCGAGTTGCTTTAGTAGATCAAATCGACGGCGGACTCTGCACGGATTGAAGACCGCCTAGTCCATATCGGTACGAAAGTGAAATTAAATCGCGATGAGCTCCACGTCTGGCTCGCCAGTATGGAGATTGGCCCACAACGAATGGGCGAATTGGAGCGCACGCTCTCCGCCGACGAAATCGTACGTGCGGGGAGATTCTATTTTCAACGCGATCGGCGAAGGTTTGTCGGTCGGCGTGGAATCCTGCGCGCTATCCTGGCAAACTATCTGGAGACAACACCCGCCGCTCTGCGGTTTCTGTACAACGAATTCGGCAAACCCCGTCTTGACGATTCACAGGACGCTCGCAATTTGAGTTTCAACCTGTCTCACTCTGGCGAACTGGTGCTGATTGCAGTCGCAATCGATCGCGACATTGGGGTTGATATCGAGTTCATCGACAACACGGTGCTTTCCGAGGAGGTCGCCAAAAGGTTCTTCTCCGCTAACGAGATAGCGGCGCTGGAGGCCTTGCCACAATCGCTGAGATCCGCGGGATTTTTTAAGTCCTGGGCACGCAAAGAGGCGTACATCAAGGCGCGCGGGATGGGACTTTCAATACCCCTGGATTCTTTCGACGTGTCGTCGATTTACGGTGAAACGGCAGCGATGGTCAGAACTCGGAACCCCTCAGACATGTCGAACTGGAAGATCGAGAGTCTCAACGTTCACTTGCACTACGCCGCTGCCGTCGCAGCCGCCGGACGCAATTGGAGTGTGGCACAAAAGAACTGGCACACTGGGGCCACTCGGCTAAAATAAAAATCGTGCGCCGTCGTTCTTCATCGAAAGGCAGTTTGCTGTCCTCCGGGAAATTCTCGTCCGAGCAATCGAATTCGACCTAGGCTCTTGAGGTCAGACGCTGCGGGTGTGCTCCCGACAGCCATAAATCAAGAGACGCTCCGCTAATCCTCCAGTTGCCGCCGATCTTGAACCCCGGCAATTGGCCGCGCTTGACCAAACGATAGATTGTCGTGGGGTGCATGACGCAGGTATCTCGGCAACCTCGCTGATGGTAGGTACAGTCCCATCTTCGGTTTGACCAATCCGGCTCCGTCTCGCCACCTCTGCCTCCGAAATCGTGATTCAGATTAGCCCAAAATCTAGGTATCTCGTGATTCCATTTGCTCCACGCAGCTCAAACAGACCCCCGAGCGTCAAAGTTTTGTCTCAAATCTTCGGTGGCGCTGATGTGCGCCCTCACCTGCAACGCGGAAATCGCTGTGAATCTGACCTTGGATGAAGACAGGCGAACGGTGACCGATCGTGGTCAGCCGCTCGGTCGGCTCGTGTCGCTGCGAGGCGCGATGACGCAGCGCCCCTTTTGATCGCTCAGCCGGACCCGCGGGCAGCGTACGCAGTGACACCGCGATTCGCGGAACCATTTCCGGAGCCCGTTGTCGATGCAATCGAGGCTCCTGGCGACAAGACGGCTTCCAATCGCGAACCCGGCTTCTGGTAGCTGCGGCTGTCGTCATTAAAGTCCCACTTCTTCAGAAGGACGTACTGCTTTCCTCGCCGCGCGAGCAGCCCGGATTCGACCATTTGGGCTATCAGTCTGCTCACCATTGGCCGTGAGCAGCCGATCATCTCGGCTAGATCCTCGTGAAAGACTTCCGGAATCAGAATTATCCCCACCGAGTCCCGTACGCCGGCTCGTTTCGCCAAATCGTTTAGTACGATCGACAGCCGGTCCCAGAAGGGGAGGTTCAACAGAATAGTGAAGAACCGGAGGTTCTCTGACCAGAAGGTGTTCAGGGCCGCGAGGATTGAGATCAGACTATTCGTCGGGAGATCTGCGAGCAGCCGCGCGACGTGATCTCGGCTGAAGAGCGCCAACGTGGATTTGCTCGCAACCTGAGCTTCGAACAGGCGCGCGTTTCGGCCCTTCTCGTCGATGTAGTCCGGATAGCCGATGACCTCGCCCGGCCCTGCCATTCGGACCAGGGTCCGATTCCCGTCAGCTACGGGACAGTACACCTTCACGTACCCGCTCAAGATGCAGGCAAGCATACCGTCGGTATTGCCCTCGCAGAACACCATCGCACCCTTCTCAAACACAACCGGAATGTGCCGCTCGATCAGTTCGTCGACCAAACCCAGCGGCAGATTCAACCTGCAGAGGCTCGTCCGAAGGATTGCGAAGCCTTCTTCGTGTTGCCGACTCGCATTCGTCTTCATTTTTTTCTCTCCATCCTCAATTGGGATTGTGAACCGCGCTCGGAATTTCGGGGGCATGTATGC
>JBAWCX010000745.1:0-10880 GCA_049590495.1 Binatus sp. (SeqCode) | reverse complement strand
GCCAGGTACAGCGTGCGGCCTAACTTGCGGGCCGCACGCGCCACCGCCTCGAGTAAAATCATCCCACCCTTGAGCTTCACCATCCTTCCGATGAAGAGCAGCCGATGCGGTTGCTCGTCAGCGGGTTGACGATTCGAAGCAACTCGAGGAAATTCGCGCCGTCCAAACGCATAAGGCACAACACGAACCGCTTCGGTCCTGAACCCGTTTCGCAAATACTCGGCACTGATGTATTCGGAAGGCGCCAGTATGGCCGAATATTTCCGCAGCACCGTCGAGCGCTCCGACTGATCGTAGTAGTTGCGCCACATCGTGAGCGGATTCAGGCCGCCGCATCGATGCGGGTAATAGTGAAGTAGACATTCCGGCCCGAAGCGCCGCGTACAGGGACGTACAACCGGAAACTTGAAGCTCTTGGCGGCGCTGATGCAGGTTCCGTAGTAACCGTGCGCGTAGAACACTGCGGGCGCTACTTGCATCAGGCCACGCATCAGTTCGATACCTAGATGCCCGTGCGCGTAAACGACGTCGGGCTTCCATTCGCGAAGTTTTTCGAGCGCTCCAGCGATTCCAAGCTCCTGAACGCTCCAGGCCGCGATGCTCTCGGCAAGTGCGATTGGTATCGCCCCCGGATGGCCCGACTCAGTCAGGAAAGCCACGTCGCATCGCTTTTCCGCCAACGCGGGCATCAGCATTTCAAGATAAGTCTCGAGACCACCCACACGGTCACGACTCTGATTGACGATTACAATGCGCATCACCAGTTCCCACTGTCATGCCGAGAGGACACTGTCGTAGACCTTCTCAAGCCGATCGATCACATACTCCCAGTCGTAGTTCTCGACCGCGAAGCGCCGATTGTGCCGACCCATCGACTCCGCCAAACCCGGCTCGCTTAGGATTTCGATAAGCACGGTGGCCAACGCTTCGGCATCGCCGACCGGTACCTTGCGTCCGCCGCGCGGCGCATCCACAAGGTACGCCAGGCCACCCGTATCAGTCCCCACGACCGGCTTGCCACACGCCATCGCTTCCAGCGCGGTCAAGCCGAACGGCTCGCCGTGCGAAGGCACACAAAAGACTGCGCACGAGCGCATAACCTCTGCCACGCGATCGCGTGAAACCGCACCGATCATCCGGATCCCCGCCCGCGAAGCCATCGCCGTGATTTTACCTCGCACGCCGCCAGCCTCTGGGCCGTCGCCCGCGATGTCGAGGCGGCATCGCGGAATCGCAACGGCTACCGTCTCGAAAGCTTCCAGCAGCGTATAGATCCCTTTGCGTGCGTACAGGTTCGCCAGGAACAGGACCGAAGGTCCATCCGACAGTGATCCCTCGGGCGCTGGTACAAAGCGCTGGGTATCCACGCCGTAGGGGAGGACGAACATGCGCAGACCGCAGCGTTCGGGCTCACGCAGGGCCGAAGCTGCGGCCTGCGTGGTCAAGATCAGCGCCGCTGCCGCGCGCTCCTGCGCCAGGTTCGCGCGCTCAATGATGCGGTCGAAGGCCGATCGCCATCCGCGACGTATGCTTCCGCCGGGAGCCTTGTCGGATTGCGGCCACATCGGTACGAACGGGCCGAGGACCAGTGGCACTCCCATGCGAAGCAATCCCGCGCTCAGGCCGGGGTACACGGGATTCAATTGCTGGATCAAATCGAAGGGTGCACCACGCGCGATCCGCTTGAAGATTGCGCGAATCTTCACCATCGCTTCAAGCGGCTGCATCGCAGCCAGAGGTGCGCGCAGACGATACGGATGAATCGACAGGTGGGGCGGAAGATCTCCCTTGATATCGAAGGCAGCCGCGGCAACATGCACCTTGTGACCGCGCCTGGCGAGGCGGCTTACAAACTCCCAGGCCGCGAGCCCGTCGCCATGCGGCTGGTGGTCCGTGAGGAATGGCGACGGGTGCGAGATGAAGATGTTCAGCGCGCGCATGCGGGCTTAACTGCTTCGTCAACGAACGGCGCGGTGCTGGTAGATCGATTCTGGACGCTCGAATCGGCCCGCCGCTGCAACACAATGGTCAGGCCGCATCGCGCAACCGGCGTGTAACCAAACTTCGAGAGACGATCGACCACCGGCAGGCTCCCGATCTCCTGCATTCCTGCGCATGGATTCTCGAAAGCCACTATTCGCGCCGGGTAGGTGTTCCAATCGTGGGAAAGCAGGATCTCCTCGTCGAGTCCTTCGACATCGATGTTCAGCAGATCGATCTGGACACCCGTCGGCAGATGCCGTTCGAGCAACCGCGCGAGCGTGGCGGTCCTCATCTGCTGAGTCGCAACCAGGCGCGCGCCGGCCGCCTTGGCTTTCAGAGCCATTTCAGGGCTTACCGTGTTGAAAGCACCCTGGTCGAACATAAAGTATTCGACCTCTTCTCCTTCCCTGGATGAAAGACAGGCTTCGATATTGACGTCGCGCGGCCGCAACAGGTTCAGGAGCTCGATGCTGCCGGGAGAGGCGTCGATGTTAATTCCGCGCCAGCCTCTGCGGTAGAAGTGGTACGTATTTGAGCCGTAGACAGGATGATGAGCGCCGACATCAACATAGAAACCCTCTTTCGTGTCGCTGGTCAGATACCGCAACACCATGTCCTCCCCGAATTGAGAGTGCGAAGAATAGAAGCCCGAATGCCGGTTAATCCGCATGGGCGCCCAGATCTTGAAGCGCAACCAAAGCGCAATTTTTTCCCTTGCAGTCACAATGGCTCGTCAGTTTTTCGGGAAACCTTCCTTTCCGGAAGTTTTATGAACGATTATCTGAAAGGCGGAGCGCCAAGTAGCTGCCGATGCGCGCACGCCACAGATTCCTGTCGCCCGCCCGGAACACCAGCGCGACGGCGTATATCACCGCCGCAACGTTTGCCGCCGCGAATTCGAGCGCGAACGGAAACCAGCCGTGCGGGAGTTCCCTGCGATGCGCCACCCACCAGATAAGTGCCATCCAAGGCAGGGCTATCAGCGTCGCACGAGCAACCTCGCGCGCGACCGCGCGCGTTTCCACCCCGAAGCGCCGGCAATAGATCCGAACGTCATACCAGGCATCGGTCGCGGAATATGCAGCCACCGTGGCGAGAGTGACTCCATACAACCCCAGCCATTTCCCCAGCAGGAAGCTAAGGCCGAGGTTGATTGCTGAACCGGTCGTACTCATCCAGACGCGGTCGCGCGTATGACCTTGCACATCGATCATAAAAGAGAACAGGGCGAGGAAATTAAAGATCACACCCTGTATGGCCGTCAGCAGTGCCAGTCGATCCCCGCCGTAGTGCTCTGCGCCGATCCATAAACCCACAAAGCGTGCGTCATAGGCGGCTGCGGTGAGACCTACAGTCAGCCCAAAGCCCATCACGAAGCGGACCAGTTCCAGCGTCCGCTCCTGAAGCAATGCACGTCTTTCGCTTGCGAGAATTTCAGACAGTCCCGCCCAGCTTGCTCCAGCCACCGAACCGATGCTCTGACAGACGGCAGCGACCAGCCTTTGCGTCACGACGAAAGAGGTCACCGCGGCCGGGGTCGCAACCAGCGCCACGACGATGTAGTCCGACATCAGGTTGATTTGGTTGCCAGTCCAGGCCAGAGTGAGGGGCCAGCGCAAACTGTTCAGGCGCGCACTATCAACCTCGACGGCTCGAACCTGGAAGAAACCAGGCATCTGACGCAAGGCGAACCACGCGAGCATGACTGCACAAGTCACGCTCGCCCCCACGAATGCGATCGCCTGGCCTATCAGTCCGTAGCCTAGCCACGCAAGCCATACCGCGAGCGCCAGCCCTACAAGGGATTGTGCAAGGGAAGCCGCAGTCTGTAAGTAACTCCGCTGCAAGCATCCTAACACCGCCCCGAAGAACTGCGGCGCGGCAAGCGGCACCGCGACGGCACCTATCAGGCTTGCGATTCGAAGCTCATTGCGCAGACCCGGCGAAACCGGCACCAATATGGGCATGAACCATGCCAGCAACACAAATGCCGGAAGCACGACTACCAGCGATTGACGCAAGATCAGCTTGAGAGCCGTCCGTGTGAGCGCGGCCAATTGAAGCAGCTGTCCGCGGCCTGCCCTCTCTAGTGCGAGCACGCAAAGTGCCGCGTCGAGGCCGAAATACAAGTAAACCGCGTAACCACCCCATTGCTGCGAAGCCCGAAGTGCCCCGAATCGCTCGCTCCCGAGGTAACGGATAAGTAGCGGCGTCGCGACGAACCCCGCGAGCATCACCGCCACGGTGCGGATCATGGTGGCGAGCATCGCAAGCGCGGCCAGCGTCGTGCGGCCTGAGCCATGCGACGGCGACGCCCCGACGTCTTCGTAGGAAGGCGGTTCTATCTTGGTGGGGACTTCCAATATGTCAGAGTGAGGAAGCCGTCCTCATGCGGGCTCGCAGCTCAAGGCCAGGATCTCGCGTGCCATGTCATCCCAGGTGTACCGCCGCAACTTACAGGAAAAGGGAATCACCCGCCGCTTCCATAGGTCGAGTTGCGAACGCCACGAAAGTAACTTCTTAACCAACTCTTGTACTTCTTCGGGATCGTCAAGAAGGAGATCCCCGAGCTCCGGCGGATAGCGTTCCGCGACCCCGGCGCCGGCGCTAACAATGGCGGGAATTCCGCAGCACAGGGCTTCGTGGACGTTTAAACCATAAGCCTCGTAGCGTACCGCTGAGACCAGCAGGTCGCATGCACGCAACAGGGCAGGCACGTCACGGCGAAAGCCGAGAAAATGAATGCGCCGCTCCATCCCTGAGCGGTCGGCCCTTTCGCGCCAAATCGGAGCTTCCGCACCCGTGCCGATAACGACCAACTCCGCGTCCCAGCGGAGATCGCCGCAGAGAATTTTCCACGCCTCGAAAAGTGTGTCGAACCCCTTGCGCCGATCCCCGATAGCTCCGACGAACGCCACTATCGGCGCCCTCTCACTGCATCCCAGTCCGCGCCGCAGCTCTGCGCGCTCGTCGGGCGATGCGGGCCGCAGCAGTTCCGGGTCTGTGCCGTAGTAAATCGTGCGTGCTTTGGAGCGAGGGATGCCCAGCCGGCCCGCCAGGTCCTCGCGCGTGCGGTTCGAGTTGGTAATCACTATTCGGGCGCGACTCAGCGCGCGGCGTTCTCCGCTGCGTGCCATCCGGCTCGAAAGCGCCAGCTTGATTCGATGCGCCACTCCGGCGCTCGTTACGCGTCGATAAGCGGCGTGCACATAATGGACCCAGTTGATATCGCCCCATACGCAATTGCCGCCGTTGACGATAACCTTGCCGCCGCGTTGAGTGATCCGGCGCGCCCACATGCGCCCAATTCGATCGAGTAGCGGCGCGGCCAACGCGTACGAACGAGCCGGCTTGGGCACGCAATGCACGATCACGTTGGGGCGCGCGGCGAGTTCCGGATCGACCCGGTAGGCAACCAGATGCGTCTCGGCGCCGCTGTCGGCGATGTATCGTGCGAGCGCGTAGTTGGCCCGGTCCATCCCTCCCGTCTTGACGAAGTCTCCGGTGACAATCAGGAACGGATTCATTGAGCGCGCGTTGGCTCGGGATTCTGCTGGACTCTGGAGGCGACCGCAAACAGGACCGCGTTGATCATCCAGAACTCCATTCCGCTCTGGCTGCCGAAGAACGGATAGCTGAAGCAAGTCGCCAGCGCGCCGACGTCATATGCGCAAATCACCGCGGCAAAGATCGCCATTTCCGGATCGACTCGTGACAACGACACCCTGTAGGCAAACAAGACGGTCACCACGACGGCGTACAGGTAAACCAGGATCAGCGGAAGGCCCCCGTCCAACAGCCACGCGGTGAATTGTTCTTCAGCCCAGATCATCGCCGTACTCGGATCGGAATTGTCGCCGAAGTAACTATTCATCATTCCCCAACGGCCCAGTCCTGCCCCGAGCGGATAGTTGGGCAAAAGTTCCTCGATCGAGTGCTCGAGGAAACGGCCGCGATTCTGACCATAAACCGTTCCCGGGTCGGTTGCCGTAAGTGTGCCGAATCGTTCGGCGACTCCACTGCCTCCGACCGCGATCGCCCAGCTGAAGCCAAAAAACGCGACCACCCCGAGCACCACCAGCAACCGGGTCAGCATTCCGGCTTCGTACCTGCGCCATGCCGGCAGGGTCGCGCGAACCCTCGCGCGCCTGACCATGAGGATTGCAGTCATCACAGCTGTGCAGATAAACAGCGTTACTACCGACAGCCGCATTTGAGCGAGAAAAATGGCAGCTAGACCCACTACCATCGTCCCAATCGCAATCATCCTGGCCGCCCACTTCCTCCAGGTGAGCATGAAGGCAGCACCTAACAGCGCCGCATAAAAGCCCGCGGTTCCGGCTCCTCCCGGAATGTCAGACAGTCCCATCGCGCGGAATACCATGGTCCCGTAGCTGTTCCGGAACCGGAGGCCTTTTATGTACGACCTGCCCTGGTTCAGTACAATGGTGGAAATAGCGGGTTCGAAATGTCCCGGAAAGTATACCTGCAGAATGCCGACCACGGCGCCTATCGATTGGAAGATCCAGATCATGAGCAGCACGCGGCGCAGATTCGAAGTATCGATGGGCAGACGTTGGACCCAGAACAGCGGACCCAGTATCGCCAGGTACATCGCGGCTTGCGCTGCGCCTGCCGCCAACGTGTTGGTGGTCGGATTGAAAAGCGCCAGCGCGACAAGTGCCAGTACCCACATTGCCGGCTTGACTGCGGGCGAAGGCGCCGACGCCTTGCCGCTCAGCGCGAATAGAAGCGCGATGCTCGAGCCAAATACCGCCATCCGCACAACCACGCGGATCTGTCCGATGGAGCCCGACAGCAACGCGACCTGACACACGAATCCGAGCGCGAACATCAGTTCGACCGCATGCGTCCGCATGAAGTTCCCCGACGCACGCCGCCGTTCCAGCGTGTATCGGTTCTCCGCGTATGTAGCTGCTCCAGAAGTCATCTCAGAGCCCTTATCGGATGGCGACCATGCGGGTAACTTCCTTTGTAAGGTCGGTTGCCGGATTGGAACGGGGCGTGTCCGAGAGGTGTCATAGGCAGGTATTCCTGAGAATCATCACTTGTGAAGCTCGCCGCCGCTGGTTGCGATCAGGAAAAACCTTTCTTCGGGAAACTGTCCCGGCGAGTGAACCTCGACGAAGTTCGCAGTGTCGCCTGGCGCGGCCAATAGTGCATATCGATAACTCGATAGCGTGTCATACAATTCCCGGCATGAGCCGCCGTAATCCTCGAGACCACAGCGGGTGTGGACCTCAATGAAGAGGTCGGGTGCGCTGCGCAACGTCTCGCGCGCGCCCCGCAAAACCTCGCATTCGAATCCTTCGACGTCGATGAAGAGCACGCTGGGCGTGCCGTGCTTGCGCGCAAGGTCGTCCACGGAAAACGCGGGCATTCGAATCCGCCCGAAAGCGCCATCGCCCTTATCGACCTTTGCGTTCAGCCCGCGACTCAATACGATCGTTCCAGACTCGCGCGCCACCGCACCCGTCACCACGCGCAGGTTCGCGATTTGGTTGAGCGAACGATTGCGTTCTCCGATTTCGGCGTTGTGCCGATTGGCTTCGAGGGCGACCACCTGCCCGTCGGGGCCGACAATTTTCGCCAGCATCATCGCGACGATGCATTGATGGGCGCCCAAATCGAAAACCCGTGCCCCTGGTTTGAGCCGACCACGTTTGAGCAAAGCGATTTCCGGCAACTCGGGCCAGTCGTGGTCGTACCATCCCTCGCCCATCCCATCGGCGAGCAAAACTTTCAGCGGGAATCCGCCGTAGGTATGCGAAACCGTGCGGTTCGAGTAGAAGCGCACATGCTCCCAATTGCGCGCGACCTGCAGCCGTCGCCACACCCAAAACGGAAGAGATTTCTTTGCGAACTCCTTGAGATCCATATCCTGACGACCGACGGGCCGTAAACGAATAGTACCCTTAGGATCTTTCTCGCCGCTACGGCAGCACGCTGTAGACTTATCGATGGGAAATCACCAAGACCCCTAGGTTTTCTGAATAAACATGCAGAGGGAGTCGCCGGGCAGCTTATCGGGCACGGCAAGAGATAGCGTCTTCAGCATCCAACGGGCCAATGGCCGGCTGATTTCACTTCTGTCTTCGGGAAATGTTTCCTGGCGGACGACCTGAAGACCCAACGGGTCGAGCACGACTCGCGTCACCGCACCAGCGACGTATGGGTGGAGATGCTCGGTGTTGCAGTCCCCGTCAAAGAACATCAAATGTGCGTTAAGCAGGAAGCGCAGGCGCGTCCGCAGGGAATAAATATTCGGCGTCGTCACAATCAGCCAGCCGGACGGCGCAAGGCAGGAGGCGGCGAATTTCAAAAGATTGGTCGGGTTCTGAACATGCTCGACCACCTCAATCGCGGTGATCAGACCCGCGCTCAATCCCGGCAACTGCTCGTTGTCCAGATCTGCGTGGATGAAGCGAGCGATGTCCGTGGCCGCAAAAGACTCCGCGTCGCGGTCGATACCAACCAGTTTGCGAAAGCCCGCAGAGTGAAGCTTCCGCAGCCAGACACCGTCGCCGCATCCGAGATCCATCACGACCGCGTCTTTGGAAATACAGGGAAGCACCTTGCGCAGAAGCCATTCATGCAGGCCCGGCACTGACTTCATATCTGCTTTCGAACCTAGCAAGTGATCCATTTCGCAAACCCGTAACATTTTGCGCGAATTCATCGCCCCGCGCGGCCGCTGCGTCGCACCTGGCACGGAAGACCGCTCAAGGACGGGCATACGCCCAAACCACGATCGGAAAATCGGGTTCATTGCGGAGATCTCGTCCCCAGCCGAACGAGGCCCAATCGCGGAAATTGCAACGAACGGCGCGCCGATTCCCCCAGCTATTTATGACCACATGGGAGAATCCGTTCCGCACGAGAAACATCTTTAGACCTTCGGGTGACCAACGAGTGAAATCGCCGTAGTACGGCGGCCCGTGCAGTCTCAGCAGGAAGGGTGTGGCGATAAGGAACACGCCGCTCTCCGACATCATAGCGCGAACGTTCCTAGCGGCGGCGTCGGGAGCGAGAAGATGTTCGAAGACCTGCTCGGCGATGATGATGTCGAAGGTGCGCGGGAGAGTGTCCCGGCAAACGTCGAACTGCGGATATCCTGGAGCGGTATACGAGCCGGTCGCGTAGGCGCGCCACGGCGATGTGTCACCGGGGGAGATTTCCAGTACGTTCGGATGTCGGGCCGATTCCTTCCGCAGAAACTCGTGCCATTCCCGGCGCTGCACGATGCGTACCCACTGCTCCTGGTCATAGCCGACAGCAGAAAGTAACCGCTCATGGAACCGCCGCAAGACTTTCTTCGTGTGCGATGGCAGGTGCGATCGCAGCAAGGGCGCGATGGTCCGGACGATCATCGGAGGTTCTCCAGCAAGCCGGAATTCGCATAAGGACCTTCAACGCGCGCGATGCGGGTGACAATTATGAACAAGGCCTCGCGGGCGCCGTCTTCGCGCTGCAGAAGAACCACTGGAGCGGCAAGCGCCGCTCCCGTCAGTGCGATGCACGCCTTGAGCCGCTCCCATGCGCCGTAGGCGCGGATGTAGCGATGCCGCAGCGTGAGTTCGCTGCGCGTGATCCCAATGATCAACCGGCAAACATAAGCCGTGCCGACGCGATTGCTACCGATCATGTGAGTAAGCCGCAGTTGCGGCAGGTACAATCGGGTCAGACCCGCTTTTCCGATCAAATAACCGATCTCTATGTCTCCGCCGCTGGTCAATTGACCGCCGGTACGGTCCGCGAGCATGAGCTCGGGGGTCCGCCACGGCACCGACCGTAAAAACGCGTCGCGTTTAACCCACATCCCGGCTCCAATTGTCGGGGCGAGTGTCGCCACCGCACCCAAATCGATCGCAGCGGTGCCCAGACGGTAGGTCGCGGCGAACAGCCATTCCCGCCGCTTCACACTTGGTGGCGGAACGGTTTCAAAGCTTGGCGAGATGCTCGAGACGAGGAGTCCCACGCTGGGGTCCGGCAACGCGTCTATTCCCCTTCTGACGTAATCCGGATCGGGAATCGTATCGTCGTCGAGAAAACATACAGCGTCGCCGCGCGCCTCCAGGACCCCCCGGATGCGCGCGTGGAGCAGGCCACGCCGTTCTTCTCGCACCAACCGGCACGCCACTCGGCGCTTGCGTAGCGAGAAGACCGACGGATGGCCGTCCGCCAACTCACCAATTGCGTCGGTCGACGCGTTGTCCACGATGACGACTTCAAATGACCCGTCGGTAGCGTCCTGACGGGCGAGGGCTTCGAGGACAGCCGGCACTCGTGCGGCGCCATTGTAAGTGGGGATAACTATAGAGGCTAGCGCCGATTGGGCCGCTCTGTCGTGATAGGCGGCATCGGCTGTCAACTCCGCACCCCTGGTCTGCGCGCAAGTAGCGCCAGGTTGTCGCTGAACGCTCTCCCCACAAATGCTCCGGGCCAATGGGCGGCGGTCAACGGAATCCTGCCATTGTCGGAGTAAAAGATCGCGCAGTCGACGAGGCCGCACTCGCGCGCAATTCGGATGAGATCGATTTCCAGTAATGCCGTGATGTGTGTCGGATACAGTCCGGGCGCCTCCTGGAAAGCCAAAAACTGATTCTTCACAAGAAGAGAAGCCTTAGTCGCAAGGCTAAGCTGGCTGGGCGTCGTCACAACCATCCGGCCAGCGGGACAACACAAGCGAACCATCTCGCGCATCAGAGCGCGCGGGTTCTCCAGGTGCTCGATCGTTTCGACGGCGACGACCACGTCAGCGAATCCATCGCCGAGCGGCGTCGGCAGACAGTCTAAATTCACCCGATGAAACTCTGCGTCGGACGGATATTCCTCGTAGCGCGCGATGTCTGCTCCCACATAGCGCGCGGTATGAT
>JBAWCX010000744.1:0-4216 GCA_049590495.1 Binatus sp. (SeqCode) | reverse complement strand
GCCCCCGCGCGCCTGGGCGGTGACAAGGGTATCGACTTCTCGCGGCTGATGAGCGAGTCGCGGGTCGCGTTTGCCGCGATGGGCGTTGGCGTGATGAACGCCGCGTTCGAATACGCGCGCGACTACGCCAAGGAGCGCAAGGCGTTCGGCGTGCCGATCGCGACCAAGCAAGCAATCGCGTTTATCCTCGCCGACATGGCGATTGAGATCGACGCGGCGCGCCTGCTGGTGTGGGAAGCGGCCTACGAACTCGACAAGGGCCGCGATGCCCTGAAGGCAAGTTACCTGGCGAAAAATTATGTCGCGCAGAGCGCGCTCAAGGTGACGGACAACGGCGTGCAGGTGCTCGGCGGCCACGGCTATATCCGCGAGCATCCGGTCGAGATGTGGCTGCGCGACGCGCGCGGGTTTTCGGCTATCGAAGGAATCGCAACGGTCTAACCGGCCGCGACGGAGAAAAATCATGATCGACTTTGAACTCGAACCTCAAATTTTGAATCGGCTGCAGATGTTCCACGCGGTTTCGGAGCACATGATGCGGCCGATTTCGCGCGACTGCGACGAGCATGAGCACACCAAGCCGACCCAGTTTTACGAGTCGATGTGGTCGGCGTCGGCGGCCGCCGATATCCAGGTCGGCAACGATCGGAGCAAGAAAGCCGACGGCGCCGCATCGTCGACGCCTCGACGCCCCAACCTGATGACCGTGCTCAGCACCGAGGAGCTGTGCTGGGGCGACGCCGGACTGTACCTGTCGACTCCCAACTCGGGACTCGGCGGCGCGGCGGTGATGGCGGCCGGAACGCCTGAGCAGAAGGAGCGATTTCTCAAGCGATTCAAGGGAGGCAAGCCGAAGTGGGGCGCGATGGCG
This sequence comes from Binatus sp. (SeqCode), assembly GCA_049590495.1. Classification (GTDB taxonomy): domain Bacteria; phylum Desulfobacterota; class Binatia; order Binatales; family Binataceae; genus Binatus. The sequence continues at coordinate 3,345 of JBAWCX010000744.1, read as the reverse complement.
ATCACGGAGCCGGGCTTCGGTTCCGATTCGTCGCAGGTCACGACCACCGCGACTCGCGACGGCGACAATTGGGTGATCAACGGCACGAAAATTTTCTGTACCGCTGGCGAGATGGCGGCGGAGAAGTCGGAAGGCTTCGTGGTGGTGTGGGCGACCGTCGATAAGAGCGCGGGACGTCCCGGGATCAAGCCGTTTGTCGTCGAGCACAACACGCCGGGGATGCAGGTGGTCAGAGTCGAGAATAAGCTGGGCATTCGCGCGTCCGACACTGCCGCGATCGTTTTCGACAACTGCCGGATTCCGCTCGACCATCTGCTGGGCAGCGCTGAAGTTCGCAAGGAGGGCGGCTTCAAGGATGTGATGGCGACCTTCGACGCGACCCGGCCGATCGTCGCGGCGATGGCGATTGGAGTGGGACGCGCGGCGCTGGACTTCGTGCGCGACTTTCTCAAAGAACAGAACGTGCCGGTTCGCTACGGCCTCTCGCAGCGGCGACTCACCGCCGTCGAGCGCGACTTCATGGAGATGGAAGTGCAACTGCAGGCGGCGCGATTGCTCACATGGCGCGCCGCCTGGATGCTCGACACCGGGAAGCGCAACAGCCTCGAGGCATCGATGGCGAAGGCGAAAGCGGGACTCGCGGTCACGCTGATCACGCAGAAGGCGGTCGAATTGCTGGGACCGCTGGGCTACTCGCGCAAAATCCTGGTCGAGAAATGGATGCGCGACGCGAAGATCAACGACATCTTCGAAGGCACGCAGCAGATCAACATGATAATTATCGCGCGGCGAATCCTGAACTACAGCAGCAAGGAGCTGAACTAGAAAATCGCGGGGTAGTCCGCGAGCGGAAAGTCCTAGCGAGGTTCGCTGGCTGTGCGGCTGAGACGGGCGCATCCGCCCAGGCCGCTGCCGCTGACGAGCCGATACAATGAATCCAGTTGCCTCGCCCCCGCTCCCATGGCGGGGATGAACACGTTGGAATCCTCGGCGACTTCGAGCCGCGGATCGATACGCCGCAAATCGCCGGGATTGTGCAACGTCCAGGAGAAGGTCGTGCCGAGCTGCCGATGCGCGGGTCGTCGAGTGACGATCCACGCGCCGAACGGACTCGCGTAGTCGAACGCGATCTCGAGGTGAGCGCGTCGAGCGTCGGCCGCCACGGCTTGCGCGCGGAACAGCGCTTCGACTTTAGCGCGCTGTAGAAAGTACAGCACTCCTTCGGCTACCACGATTGCGGGCCTGCCGAGGTCCCAGGGCAGTTGGGCAAAGAGGGCGGAGTCGGTGATATCGCCGGCGATCATCCGGCGGCGTGGACTCTCCGCGAAGAACCGCCGGCGAATGGCTATCACGTCCGGCAGATCGATCTCGACCAACGTCAGTCGGCCATCGCCAGCCTCGGCCAGCTCTTCGAAGCTGGCGTCGAGCCCGCAGCCGAGGTTGATGCACAACCCGCCGGGGTGGCGTTCGAGAAATCCGCGAACCGTCTGCCAGAACCATTGCGATCGCAGCACCACGGCGCGCACTTCTTTGGAGTTGAGGCCAAAGCGGCGCGGGTCGATTTCAAGCTCGCGAAGAATCTGCGGCGACCTCTGGTCCGTGTACCGGAGTTCGGGAGCTTCGGTTGCGGCGAGCGATTTCGCCGCGAGCGTGATGAGCATCGTGGCCGATACACCGGACAATTCGGACACGTGAGCGCCGATCGTCATTCCGGCAGGAATGCGATTGCCGAGCGGTTCGATTAGCGCTCCCCGTGTGGTCACAGCGCCTAACGAATAGCCGATGCGGGCCGGGAATCACAAGGCGGGCAAGACGATCAAAAGCCGACTGGTTTAATGCCAGCGCGCGGGACTTGTTCCAGCTTCGTGGGCGCAATCGTCGCCTTTCGCCAACCAGCTTTCAACGGCGCGATTCAGTTCAGCGGGATTGCTCGCCATCAGCCAGTGGTTGGATCTGATGACTGCCCGTACCGCATGCGGAAGCAATGCGAAGCTGAGCGGCTCATGAAAGCCGAGGCTCTCGTCAGCGACGACGAAGAGGGTAGGACAGGAGACTTTGCGGATAGTGGCGGAGTGGTCCGCGAGCGCCGTCGCACATATCTCGATCAGCGTCTGGCGTGAAATCCGCGCACGCAGCATTCCATCGACGCCGCGAACCAGGCCTCGTTCGAAGGCCCGCGCCAGGTCCCCGTTCCAGTTGACGTATTGCGGCAGGTTGCGCACCGAGGTTCGGGCTTCTTCGAGTGACGGCCACGGACCCAACTCGCCGGCGAACGTGTGGTTCACGTACCACTCCACAGGAACCGGCATGCCTGAAGGGGGAGTGGGATCGAGCAGGAGGAGGGCTGCTGCCGTCTCGGGATGTATCGCGGCGATCATGGCGGCCAGCTTTCCGCCCCACGAGTGTCCGCCCCATATCACCGGACCATTTACCAGGTGACGGCTCAGTGCAAACACGGATTCGGCGAGCGAGTCCATTTCCCAGCTCGGAGCGTCGGTGCTGCCGCCGTGGCCGGGCATGTCGAGTGCGATGACTCGCGATGCGCACAGCGCGCTCATCATCGGCTGGAACCAAAGCGCATTCCCTCCGACCCCGTGCAGCAACACGATCGGCGTCCCGGCGCCGCGCCGCTCGATGCCGGTGATGACGGCGCTGCCGTCTACGATGCGCACTTCTTTGAATTCGGGCATAGAAACCGCCGCAGGACTCAGGCTCTTACCGGCGGTAGGATTATTATACGGAGCGTTCTACGAGGCAAGTTGGGATACGGATGCGCGTGCTAGTAGAACCACTTACCGTTGTCCCAGCGGAAGATTTCGGTGGTGTGCGTATCGAGGATTGGCTTTGGCTGCGCATGCCGGGCTTCATCCTCTGACTTGCCGGCCAAGTAATACTCGAATTCCTCGTAGGTGATCTTTCCGATCGAGTAGCCGTCTTTGGATTGATGGGTTTCGCAGGCGGCGATCTTGCCGTAAGCGGTATAGGTCGTGGTCTCGAAACCGTCTTTCATGGTGAATTTCAGTTTCGACAGATTATTGGTCTCGCGATCGTGCAAATCCTGCTGCCAATGTTTGCAGAAATCCGGGAATAGTACGGATGCCTTCTTGTATTCGATATCGCGCTCGATACGGTCGGGCGTGAGCTGCGCAACCAGCGCTTTGACCTTTTGCCGCAGCGTCTTCTTCGCCGCCGGTGAAGCGGCGGCGCCCGGAACGGCGGCGTCCGAAATCTCCGATTGGGCGCGCGCTGGCGACGCCACAATCAGCGCCACGAACGCGAGCGCTACGACCGCGGCTCCCATATATACCCTTCGTGTAGATGTCATCGCGATGGATTCTATAGCAG
>JBAWCX010000743.1:0-10466 GCA_049590495.1 Binatus sp. (SeqCode) | reverse complement strand
CCGACGACTCCAATAACCGCGGCGACAACCAAACGCAGTCGCGCTGAACGTTTCGCGAAAAGTCAGAACGCGGCGCGAGAGATCAGCCGGTAGTCGCGAGCCTGGCGCTCCAGCTCTTCGCGGAAATCCGGATGCGCAATCGAGATCAGCGCGCGCGCCCGCTCCGGCACTGATTTGCCCTTCAGGTTGACCATCCCGTACTCGGTCACGACGTACATGACGTCGGTTCGCGGCGTCGTCACGATGTTGCAGTCGTCGATTCGCGCGACGATTCGGCTGGCGCGATGCGCGTCGCGCTCGAAGGTCGAGGCGAGGCAGATAAACGACTTGCCATCGCGCGAGGCATACGCGCCGCGCACGAATTGCAGTTGTCCGCCGGTGCCGCTTATCTGCCGCGTTCCCGCCGACTCGGAGCACGCCTGTCCGGTGAGATCGATTTGCGCCGCGTTGCAAATCGAGATGACGCGATCGTTCTGCATGATGTGATTCGGCAGATTCGTATAATCGACGGGTCCCGCAAAACATGCGGCGTTGCGATCCAGAAAGTCGTACATCCGCTTCGAACCCGCCGCGAACGTGTACGTCATCTGGTAGCGATTGGTCGCCTTGTGCGCGCCAGTTACTTTGCCGGCCTCGTAAAGCGACACAAGAGAATCGACGAACATTTCGGTGTGAATGCCGAGGTCCTTAATAGGCGCCGCCGCGAGAAGCTCGCAGACCGCGTTGGGCATCGCGCCGATCCCAATCTGGACGCACGCGCCGCTGGGAATTTCCGGCGCGATCAGCTCGGCAACTTTCTGATCGACCGCGCTCGCTGCGGGATTTTTCAGCTCGGGCATCGCCGACGCGCCCGCGTCCAGCACATACTCGACATCATCTATATGCACGGCGTTTTCGATTCCGAAAACGTACGGCACGCTCGCGTCCGTCTCGACGATCAATGTTTTGGCTTTTTCGCTGATCGCCTTGTGATACGTGACCGACGGACCGAAGTTGAAAAATCCGTGCTCGTCCATCGGCGCCGTCTTCAACACCGCGACGTCCACGTCGATGAAGCGGCGATAGTTATCGGGCGCCTCGCCGAAGTTCATCGGGATGTGATGCGCGAGGCCGCGATCGTGCATCTTTCTTTCAAGGCCCGAGAAGTACCACGACAGATACGTGAGATGACGTTCGTCGGGATCGGCCTCGACCGCCGCGCGCAGGCGCATCGCGAGGCATCCGCGGATCTTCACGCGCTCAAGCGCATGCGCTCTGGCGGCCAGCGCGCGATCGAACAAGTCCGGCTGCCCGAGTCCGAATCCGTACTCGACCCAGTCGCCGGATTTGACCTGCGCCGCCGCTTCATCGGCGCTGATTTTTTTGCGCTTGAGATCTCCTTCGTGGGAAGCCGCCATCTGTACGCCCTCGTATTGATTCCGATTCGCTTGACTGCGCCGGTAGCGTAGGATTCTCATCAACCGGCGTACTCCGATCAATGGCAAGTATCGAACCAGTCAAGCAAGCGCTCGCCAGCGCCGGCGCGATCGAGATGCGCGCAAGCTGACGCAACCGGGGAATACGAATGAACTTTCTTCGCGGCTTCATACTCTCGCTACACATTTTCGGCGTGATCTTCTGGATGGGCGGGCTGCTGATGATCACCAGCCTGCTCGCGCGCGTGCCCGACGAAGTCGGGCTGCCCAAGGAACGCTTTCTCGGCGCGGCGCGCGGTTTGTTTGAGTCCACCATCAACCTCGGCGCGGCGATGAGCATCATTCTCGGAATCGTGCTGATCATGCTGGATCCGGAGGTGTTGCGGCACGGCTGGATCGAAGCGAAGCTGCTGCTGGTCGCGATCCTGCTCTTCTATCACGTGCGGTTTTATCGCCGGATCAAGTTCCTCGAGGACAATCCGAGCGAGTCATCGCGCCGCGAGTTTCGCGTCATCCACGGAATGGTGAGCGCGCTGCTGATCGCAATCCTGGTGCTCACCGTGTTGAAACCGTTTTAACAGCTAGAAGCGGTCCTTGAGTTCGCGGGTTTTCGCGAAGATCGCGATCGGATCGTCGTCCAGCGACGGATCGCGTTGTTTCAGATTCGCGCGCAATTCCGGGCTGTCGGTGCGCAGAAACGGATTGGTCTGCTTCTCGTCGCCGATCGTCGACGGCACCGTGAACTTGTTCTCCGCGCGGGCTTTCAGGCTCCATTCGTGCTTCTTCTTCAGCGCCTGGTTTCCCGGCTCGAGCGTCAGCGCGAAGCGAAGATTTTTTTCTGTATACTCGTGACCGCAATAGACCTGCGTCGAGTCGGGCAGCGACGCGAGTTTCTTCAACGACGCGACCATCGTCGCGGCCTTCCCCTCGAACACGCGGCCGCATCCGCCGACGAACATGGTGTCGCCGGTAAACACCGCGCCGATCTTTGGAAAAAAGTACGCGACGTGCCCGTTGGTATGCGCCGGGATTCCGATCACGCGGCCCTCCAGCGCGCCGATTCGCACCTGGTCGCCGTCCGCGACCGGATTGCTCAGCGCCGGAATCTTTCCGCCTTCCGCGCTCGCGCCGTACACTTTTATTCCCGGCAGCTTGGACGCGATGTCGCTATTGCCGCCGGAATGATCGCCGTGCCAGTGCGTGGTCAGCACCGCGACGATTTTCGCGCCGTGCGCTTTCGCCGCCGCGATCACCTTGTCGGCCTCGGCGCAATCGACCACCGCGCATTCCTTGCTGCCGTCGTCGATCACCAGGTACGCGTAGTTGTCCGCGAGCTGCGGAACGGTGACTATTGACATCGCGATACTCCTTGCAACTAGACGCCGACGATATTGTAGCCCACGTCCACGTAGAGCGTCTGGCCGGTGACGCCGCTCGAAAAATCGCTCAGCACGGCGGCCGCCATCTTGCCGACTTCCTCGATCTTCATTCCGCGCCGCAGCGGCGAGCGCGCTTCGACCTCATGCGCCATCGTATGGAAGTCGCGAATCGCCGACGACGAGAGCGTCCGCGCGGGCCCGGCGCTGAGCGCGTTGACGCGAATATTCTTTGCTCCCAGGTCGACCGACAGGTAGCGCACGCAGGCTTCCAGAGCCGCCTTGGCCACACCCATCATGTTGTAATTGGGGATCGCACGGACCGCGCCGAGATAGCTGAGCGTCAGGATCGACCCGCCTCCGCGCGCTTCCATCAGCGGCTCCGCCGCGCGCGCCAACGCGACCAGCGAGTAGGCGCTGATTTCCAGTGATTTCTTGAAGTTCTCGCGGCTCACGGTCAGAAATCGATCGCGCAGATCTTCGCGCTCCGCAAATGCGACCGCATGCACCAGCAAGTCGAGCCCGTTCCATTTTTTCTTGAGCGCCGCGAACACCGACGCGATTTGCGCGTCGTCGTTCACGTCGAGTTCGCCGATTACATCCGCCTCGATTTGCGCGGCCAGCGGACGCACGCGCTTCTCCAGAATCTCGCCCTGGTAGGTCAGCGCGATCTCGGCGCCCTCCGCCGCCAGCGTCTGCGCGATCGACCACGCCAGGCTCTTGTCGTTCGCGACGCCGACGATCAACGCCCGCTTGCCCTCTACTATGCCCATGGGAGTGTCCTTATTTCCGGCCGTGCGCGCGCGGACTCAGACCTGGATCTTCATCCCGTCATAGCCCAATTCTAGCGCGACTTCATCCTCGCGGCTCAGCACTTCGTGCCCGAGATGGACCAGTATCATGCGGCCCACCTTGAACTTGTCGCGTTCGGCCGCCAGCAGCGGGTAGTTGAGATGAAACTTCAAATGAGCGCTCTCGAAGTACGTGCATTCGCACAGGAACAGATCGGCGCCGGCGCTTAACTTAACCAGCTTATCATTCCATCCGCTGTCGCCCGAGAAAACTATCGACTTTCCGCCGCTCTCGATTCTGAGCGACAACGAGATGTCGGGCGTGGTATGCGGGCTGCGAATCGCCTTGACCTTGAACTTGCCGAGCTGCCGCGTGCGTCCCGGCTCGAGCACCACGAACTTCAGCTTGTCCTTGATTCTGTCCGCCTGGAAATGCGGGAACATCGTGTGCATCAGCCGCCACGTCCGCTCCTCGAGCTTGGCCGGGCCCGCGATAGTCAACCGCTTGGTGCGGCGCGTTTCGTACATGTAGTCGAGGATCAGAAAAGGCAGGCCGGCGAAATGATCGCCGTGCAGATGACTGATAAGCAGCAAATCGAAACTATCGGTCGCGACGCCGCTGCTCTTGAGCGCCTGCAGCAGACATGGCCCCGCTTCCATCAGGATGCGGCCGCCCGGTGCGTCGATCAGATAACCGGCCTGCAAACGCCCGAAACTCGCGAACGCGTCGCCGGTGCCCAACAGGGTCACGGCCACCGGCGCACCGTTCGGAGCCGTGGGATTCAGATTCATTGCGGCGGCCTATGCTAATATCATCGCTGGATGCGCGCAAACGAGGCCGCCAGCAGTTGCCAAGTCACAGGAGTCTCTCAGTCACGGGAGCCTAAAAAAATCCCAGTCACGGGAGTCTAAAAAGAATGAAACAGGTGAAAATCGGCGTTGGCTTCGGACTTTGGCGGCTCGGGATGCCCACGGCGGAAACCATCGCGCGCGTCGCCGAATGCGCCGAGGATTGGGGCCTCGATTCCTTCTGGCTGTCCGATCATCTGCTCGCACCATCGCCGGAACTCGACGTCGTCGCGACGCTGTCGCTCCTCGCCTCGCGTACCTCGCGCATGAAACTCGGGCCGAGCGTGCTGCTGCTCAACCTGCGCCATCCCCTGATGGTCGCGAAATCGTTCGCCTCGCTTGACTACCTGTCGAACGGCCGGATGGTCATGGCGGTCGGCACCGGCGCGAATCTCGCCGACTACGCCGCGTGCGGAATTCCGCTCGAGGGACGCGGCAAGCGCCTCGACGAAGGAATCGAGGTGCTGCGCACCGTCTGGCGCGAGCGCGTCGCGAGCTATCACGGTCGTTTCTTCAACTTCGACAACGTGACCATCGAGCCGCGTCCCGCCGCGCGCACCAACAACGATTTCGGCACGATGGATATCTGGGTTGGCGGCCGCTCCGACGCTGCGCTCAAACGCGCGGCGCGCCTGGCCGACGGCTTCTTCGCGTCGTTCCAGACTCCCGACGAATTCGGCGCGAGCATGGCCAAGATTCGCGACTATGCCGCCGGCTACGGCCGCGCCAACGCACACATCGAGTCGGGTCTCATCCTGCTGTGCCGCATCTCGTCGTCGCGCGAGCGCGCGCTCGAGGAAATGCGCCCGATGCTGTCCGCGATGGGCCGCGGCGCGGAAGCCTATCTCGAACGAACCGTTTACGGCTCCGCCGAAGACATCATCGCGCGCCTGGGCGAATACGTTGCGAAGGGTCTCGACAAGTTTGTACTGTGGCCAATCGCGGAACCCGATGCGTGGCCGAAGCAAATCGAACTGGTCGGCCGCGAAATTGCCTCGCACTACAACGAAACGGCCGCCTGAACAGTTCGCGCGGACCGCGGCCGCCCTCGCATTCGCCGCCGCGGTCGTGGCCGCAACTTTGATAGGATGCGGAAAATCGCCGCCGGTCGTTCCGCCGCCGAGCATCTATGCGAGCGCCGAGGATGTCGAGCTCAATTTTCGCGACCGCACTTTCGTGCTCGGCGACAACAATGAAATCGCCGAAGTGCGCCCGCTCGATTGGCGCAAGGACAAGTTCCTCAAGCTGCCGTTCTGGTTCGGCGTCAACATCCTCGTGCCGGGAGTGATGGCGCCGAAAGAGGGCGACTTCTACGTCATCAGCGAGGCGACTCTCGAAAAGCCGCTCGACGCGCCCGGCGAATGGATGATCGAAGCGGGCAGCTCGCTCGTGAAGCAGGAGACGGTGTTCGTCACGACGCGCACGCAATACTTAGGTCCTGGAAAAATCCTGCCGACCGTCGTTCAGTACATGGGCAAGCGCGAATTCAAGCGCCCCGACGGCAAGCCCGTGCAAATCCCGGTGCTGCGCGAGGTCTCACTGCCGATGAAATGGACGCTAGGTGGCCATATCCCCGCCAGTTACGCGAGATACCGAACGTGATCCGCCGCGTCGTCTTCGCAATCGCGCTAACGCTCATGTCGGTCGCCGCCGGATGCACCCCCGACAAGGCGCTCGACTTCGGCCCGACCGGCGAGATCACCACGCCGCCCGAGGACCAGTTGAGCCGCGACATCATGCGCGACTTCGCCGGCCGCGACTTCATCCTAGCCAACAACGATCACGAAGCGCACATCAGCCTGACCGACTGGAAGCCCGGCCGCCGCATAATCGTTCCATACTGGCTAGGCGTAAATCCCCTTTACCCAGGCTTCCTACGCCCAACGGTAGGACATCTATATGTAATAAGCCAATCAACCCTAGTCCGCCCCCTAACCAACAACGAATACTTAATCAGAGCAGGCTCAAAACTATTCAAAAGCGACACCCTCTTCAAAGCAACCCACACCCACTACACAGACACCGGCGGAATGCTACCAACAGTAATCCGCTTCGTAGGCACAAGAGTGATCACGGTACCAAAGGACCCCCCAGCAACAGGCACAATCACCGAGAAGGTCCCAGTACTAAGAGAAGTCTCAATGCCAATGCACACAACCCCAGACCAAGACCAAACAGGCTACGCCAAGTTCGAAAGCGTCAAGTGAGTACGAGCGGACCCATAATTTCCTTCATCTGAATTAATCATTCATCCGCCTCAACCCGAGCGATTTTCCTGGTATGAATTGCTCATTCCGACTCTTGCAGCGTTGCGGTCTGTAGTAGCTCTGCCGGCACATCCTCCAGGAAGCGCGATACCCGGCCCATCACGAAGCCGAAGCTGCGGTCGAACATGTGTATCGGATACGACAGGTACAGCTCGTCGCGCGCGCGTGTGCTAGCGACGTACATGAGCCGCCGCTCCTCCTCGATTTCGTCGTCGCCCACGCTTTGCGGCCCCGGGAAGCGCCCGTCCGCCGCCCAAATCAGGAAGACCACCTTCCATTCGAGACCCTTGGCGGAGTGAATCGTGCTGAGCGTCATGTACTCGTCGTCCGAATCCGTCGCGAGCACGCCGTCGAGCGAGTCGCTCGGCGGCTCGAGCGCCATGTCCGACAGCATCTGCTCGAGGCTTTTGTAGCGCTCCGTGAGATTCTGAAAATGCTCAAGGTCGCGCTCGCGTTTCGGGTAGTCGTCGGCGTACGCCTCGCGCATAACCGGCAGATAGTATTCCAGCGTGAGCGCGATCTGTTCGGGCGGACGTTTTTCGCCATCGCGCAATTCCGCCAGCAGCGCGCCCAGCCGCTTGAGGCCGCCGTCCGCACCGCCGCGCGCTTTTTCAGCGAACTTGGACAACGCCGCCGCTGGATCATCGGATGCCACCAGCGTGTCGATCGTCCTCTCCGCCGTGCGATGACCGATACCCTTGACCAGCGTGAGCACGCGCAGCCACGACACCGCGTCCGCCGGATTCGCAATGACCCGCAGATGCGCCAGCACGTCCTTGATGTGCGCGGTCTCGATGAACTTGAAGCCGCCGCGCTTGATGAACGGGATGTCGCGGCGCTGCAGCTCGAGTTCCAGATCGAACGAGTGAAAGCTCGAGCGGAACAGCACCGCGATCTCGCCGAGCTCTACCCCTTCTTCTCGCAGCTCCAGGATGCGCTGCGCGACGAATCGCGACTGCATGTGCTCGTCCTGCGCGCGCACCAGGAACGGCCGAAAGCCGCCCTCGCGATCCGTGAACAGCGCCTTGGTGTATTTTTCACCCGCGCGGGAGATCACATCATTTGCTACATCCAGGATTCCCTGTATCGAGCGGTAGTTCTGTTCGAGCTTTACGACTTTCGCGCCGGGGAAAATCGCGGGGAAGTCCATGATGTTGCGGAAGTTGGCGCCGCGGAACGAATAGATCGACTGCGCGTCGTCGCCCACCGCCATCACGTTGCGATGATTCATCGCGAGCAGCCGCACCAGGTCGGCCTGGATCAGGTTGGTGTCCTGGTATTCGTCGATCATGATGTACCGATAGCTGTCCGACAGCCGGCGCCGCACGTTCTCGTACTGTTCGAGCAGCTCGGCAAGCCGATAGAGCAGGTCGTCGTAGTCGAGCAGTCCGCGCTCGCGCTTATAGCTTTCGTAGTTTTTCGCGAGCTCGAGAATTTCGGTCTGATGCTCCCCGAGCTGCGGAAAATCGATCTCGATTTCCTCTTCGAGTGCGCGCCGCTTGTTGCGCGCCATGCTGATCGCTTCGGCAATCGTGCTCTTCTTCGGAAACCGGCGCTCGCGCGACGCAAGTCCCGTCCGCGTCCGCAGCAGGTTGACGACGTCCTCCATGTCGGAGCGATCGAGGATTGTGAAGTTGGGCTTGAGGCCCATCGGCGCTCCCATCCGGCGCAGCACGTTGTTGGCGAAGGAATGGAACGTGCCGCCCGCGACCGCGCCCGCGCGATCTCCAACCAGCTGCTCGGCCCGCCGCAGCATCTCCTGCGACGCGCGACGCGTGAACGTCAGCAACAGGATCGCGCCCGGCGGCACGCCGCTCTCGATCAGCCGCGCGACGCGATAGATCAGCGTGCGAGTCTTTCCCGATCCCGCCCCCGCCACGACCAGCAGCGGGCCGTCGCGATGCGTCACGGCGGCCAGCTGCGCGGGATTCAGCAGCTCGGCGTACTTGATCTTGAAGTTGCGCTCGTCGGCCGGCGACACCGGCTTTTCGCGCAGGTAAATTACCTTGTCGGCCACGGCAAGCGCGATCCTACCACGCCGCGCGCCTCAAGTTGCGATGCTCTACGGCAGCATCGGCCCGCTTCCTGCCGGAGTCTGCCCGCCGTTGCGGTAGATGCCCTGCATCGTCTTGTTCCAGAGTTGATCGGGACTGTTGGGCGATTGCGAACCCGTCGCGGCTGCTGAGCCCGCCGGCGCCGCCGAGCGCATATCTTCCACGTGCGGGTCGAGCAGGATCTGGTCGACCATGCTGACGCTCGGATCGTTCAGGTACGCGCTCGCGATTCGCTCGGCATCGGTCCGCCCGAACTGAGTCGCCACAAATCCGGTCAGTATCAATTGCTTGCTGCCGCCTGGCGAGGTCGAGAACTGCGCGGTGACCATTGGCAACTCGTTCATCCGGAGATACCTGGTGAGCGCGTCGCTGGTGCCCTGATCGATCACGTAGTTCTGCGCGAGCGCGACGCTCGACGCCGCGAGCATCACGATGATCGCCGCGATCAATGCATGCATTCGCCGGATCACGTCATCGACCATACCCGACGCGCTCGGGAAAACAAAAAGAAAAAGCGCGGGCGCCCATGTACGACGCCCGCGCCTCTTTAGTGCTTTGCGATTATCGCGTTACGGAACCTGGATCTGCTGAATCTGCGCGGTCTCCTTCTGCACGACCGCGGCCGGCAGCGGCGCGTACTTGAGCTCCGGGGCTTCCGTTTGTCCTTCGGTCAGTGCCCAGCTCAGGAACTTTTTGATCTGGTCGCCAACATCCTTATTGCTCTGCTTCTGATATACGAGCAGCCACGTGAACGATGAGATTGGATAAGCATCCGGACCCGGCGCGTTCGTGATCGACACGCGGAAGTCGGGCGCCATGTTGCCCGCCGAGGATGCCGCCGCCGCCGTCACCCCAGCCAGGCTCGCATCGACCCAGTTACCCGCTTTGTTCTGCAGTTGCGCGAACGGAATTTTGTTGTTGAGCGCGTAGATCAACTCGATGTATCCGATCGCGCCTGGCGTCTGCTGAACCAGCGCGGTGACGCCTTCGTTGCCCTTGCCGCCCAGTCCAGCCGGCCACTTGACCGCAGTGCCCTTGCCCGGGTCCGTCGCCCAGGCCGGACTAACCTTCGAAAGATAATCGGTGAAGATGTACGACGTGCCGCTGCCGTCCGAGCGATGACATACGACGATGTCTTGCGAGGGGATCGCCGCGCCCGGATTCAACGCTTTGATCTGATCGTCATCCCACTTCGTCACTTTGCCCGAAAAGATGTCGGCGACCAGCGGACCACTGAGGCGCAAAGTTCCGGTGAAGCCCGGCAGGTTGTACGCGATCACGACCGCACCCATCACGCTCGGGAAGTGCAAAATTTTTCCCGGCGCGTCGGCAAGCTGCTGATCGGTCAGCGGAGCGTCGCTCGCACCAACGTCGACGGTGCGATTCGAGAGCATTCTGATCCCACCACCCGAACCGATCGATTGGTAGTTGAACTTGATGCCCGGATTTTCCTTCGCATAGACATCAAACCACTTGGAATAGATCGGGTACGGGAACGTTGCGCCCGCGCCGTTGATTAACAAGTCGGAATATCCGGAACCGCTGATCCCTGTGATCGTCAGAATGACGAACAGGGCGAGAATAAGTCGTCGTTTGAGCATCTTTTGAACTTTCCTCGAGTTAGTCGCGTCCCTCCGTGAATCGGAGTGCGGCGGGCAGAACCTATGCACTAAACGTTAAGGGACGATGAACCCCGCGTGTCAGCCGGTTGAAT
>JBAWCX010000742.1:0-11317 GCA_049590495.1 Binatus sp. (SeqCode) | reverse complement strand
ATTCCAAGCCTGTGACGGCGCGTTGTTGTAGTTGAATCTCACGCATGCCACTGACGCGCATGCGCTCGCCAAATCCGCGGTCGGAGGCACGTTCGCGTTCTTCATCAGCCATAAATTCAGTTCACTGACCATTTGCGGACCAAGTCCGTTCAGCTCCGGCACCACGACGATATAGAGCTCGTCTTCCCGGCGCCGCGCCGTTGACCACGACCCTGGATGCGCGATTGACGGGAACGCCTGCATCCTGCGATGGGTCGTAGGGCCCTCGACGACCTTCCAGTCATTCGCAATCTCGACCGCCAGATGGCGTGGGAACTCATTGATCAGGTCGCCGACGTCGGTGTCGCCGGGCGGCTCGACGCCACCCGCGCACGCGCGAACCTCGCCCCAGTAGCGATCGATCGCAAGCGCAGCCGCGTTGCGCGACGCCTCGGTTTTATACTGCCCGTTAGTCTTGACCCGAATTCCGGCGGGCGTAACCAGGTCAGCGGCGAACTCCGACGGCGACAACTCGAGCGGCCGTTGGCCGACTTCGGCCGGCGTGCCGATCTGATTCAACGGATAGTAAGTAGATTGGGTCGCACACGCGATCAGCGCACTCGACATCGCAGTCGCGAACAATGCCGCCACTGCGCGCCGCACCGCAGCGCGAAGCTGCCCGCGCGCAACCCCGTACCCCTCCTCCACCAACCCCGAAGTTTCCATATCGAAACGGGAAGCTCCATTCGAATCTCCGATTCAGGCTCCACGCATGCACCAGTCTCGTCAAGCCGGGGGATGCGGTCGCAGAACCAGGACACTCCCCCCTAAAACTTTCTAACAGGGACGAAGTCCCGCATCCTTTCTTTCTTACTACTGGGTGCAGGGGTCACCCCTGCCCAAGGAAGCGTGAAACCCACGGAGGGGTTTCACATACAATTAGATAACTCCCTCGCGCTTGAGGCGTTCGAGCTCCTCCGCGCCGACTCCGATCGCGCCGAGCACTTCGGCGTTGTGTTCGCCGAGTTCGGGTGGCCTTCTCATTGGCCGGTCTCCATCCGGCGCGGCGGACATCTTTATAGGAGTGCCGGCGACGCGGATCTTACCGCGAGTGGGATATTCGCTGTCGATAAGCATTCGGCGATTCGCGGTTTCGGGATCCGCGATCACTTCTTCGACCGTGCGCACCGGCGCGCATGGAATTCCCGCCTCGATCAGTCCTTCGACCATCGCGTCGCGCGGCTGCGCGCTTGTCCATTCGGAGACGAGCGCGTCTAGTTCATCGGCAATCTTCAGCCGTGCGCCATGATTCCTGCATCGAGGATCGGCGATCAGTTCCTCGTGGCCCATCAATTTCGCCAGCGTGCGCCAATGCGCTTCCGTGAGGCAGAAGATGAGAATCTCGCCGTCGCGCGCGGGATAGACGTTGGTCGGGCACGCTCCCCAATGACGATTTCCGAGCCGCTTGAACTTCAACCCCTGCAGCGCAGGCGCGACCGCACTGGTCAGCGCGGGAATCGCCACGTCGAGCATCGCGACCTCGACATGCTGTCCTCTGCCAGTCCGCCCGCGATGGATCAGCGCGGCCAGAATCCCGCTCACCATGTGGCTACCGGTTCCCATGTCGATAAAAGTCGCCGACGTTTTCACCGGATGGTCGGGGAAGCCGGTGATACTGATGAATCCCGACGACGCCTGGATCGTGTTGTCCATCGAGCCGAGCTTCGCGTACCTGCTATCCGAGCCGTAGCCTTTGCCCGACGCGTAAATCAGTCGCGGAAAGCGCGCGGCGATCTGCTCGTAGCCGAGCCCGAACGATTCCATCACGCCGTCGAGATAGTTTTCGACGAGCACGTCGGCGTCCTCGAGGAGCTTGAGCACGATTTCCTGCCCGCGCCGGTCTTTCAGGTTGATCGTCACCGAGCGCTTGTTCGCATTGAGCATCAGGAACGAATAACCGGCGCCGCCAGGCGGCAGTTCCGGCCGCCGCAGCACTTCGCCGGTCACAGGCGGCTCGATCTTGAGAATATCCGCCCCCATCGCCGCAAGTTGCAGCGTGCAGTACGGCGCCGCGTAGACCTGGCCGAGATCGATCACGCGAATTCCGTCAAGTGGCAGACTCATCGTCCGATCCTTATCGCAAAAGCGAGCGCGCGATCACCATCCGATGCACCTCGCTGGGGCCTTCGCCGATTCGGCGGATTCGCGCCTCGCGATACCATCGCTCGATTGGGAACTCCTTGCTGACGCCGTAGCCGCCATGAATCTGCACGGCGCGATCGACCACGCGGCCGAGCACCTCGCTCGAATAGAGCTTTGCGATCGACGCCTCGGTGCGAAAATCCTCGCCGCGGTCGGCCTTCCACGCGCCTTCCCACGTCAGCCATCGCGCCGCGCGCAACTCGACCTCCGAATCCGCGAGCATCCACTGGATAGCCTGCCGCTTCGCAAGCAGTTCGCCGAAAGTGCTGCGCTGCTTGGCGTGCTCGATCGCCATCCGAAGCGCCGCCACTCCCACTCCGACGTTGCACGCCGAGTACGGAAAGCGCAGCCGCGTCAGCAGGTCGAGGCACAGGTTCAGTCCCTCGCCCTCGGGCCCGAGCCGCTGCTCAATCGGCACGACGCAATCCTCGAACTGGACTTCGTTGGGCACCGCCGAAGTCCGCAGCGTGCGAATCGGCCGCGGCGTGAATCCCGGCGTGCCCTTCTTGATTATGAAACAGGTGATTCCCTTGCGGCCGGCCTTGGCGTCGGTGCGGGTGAATACGACGCCCCACTCGGCCTCGTGTGCATGCGAGATGAAAATCTTGGTGCCGTTGAGGACGTAGGTATCGCCCTGGCGAACCGCCTTGCACTGGATCGCGCCGGCCGGATCGGAACCGCCCGACGGCTCCGTGATCGCGAAGAACGTGTGCCACGCATTCTTGATCGTGCCGCCGGCGTAGGTGCGTTTCTGTTCCTCGCTGCCCGCGTAGATGACCGGCGGCGGCGTGCGCCCGAACACCCCGCATCCCGGGTTGTAGAGTCCCATGCGATGCTGCGCCATTTCCTCGGTCAGCACGCACATGTCGAACGTGCCGAGACCGCCGCCGCCGTACTCGCGCGGCGCACCCATGCACCACATGCCGGCGGCCTGCGCCTTGCGCGCGAGGCGCCAGTACTCGTCCTCGGGAATTTCGGGCGCGTCGGGATCGCAGCGCGCTTCGATCGGGATAATTTCCTCGCGGATAATCTTTCCCACCTGGTCGCGCAGCGCGCGCAATTCCGGCGACAATACGAACCCGTTGTCAGTGTCCATCAGAATAGTTCCTCCGCCGGTTTCCCGTCTCCATCGAGCCCGCGATTCAGTGCGCTGAGCCAAATCTCGCGGATCCATTCGAGATCGTACGCGCCCCACGTTCCTTTGATTTCGAGATCGATGCTTTGGATGTGCTCGATGGCGCCCGATACTTTCGCGATAGCCGCTTCACCACGGCTGCGGCGTTCGCCAGAGGTCTCGGCAAGCGCTCCCAGATAGTCAGACATTCCCGCCAACACGTCGCTGCTGTAGCGCCAGAGATCCTTCTCGGCATCAGCGAGGCGAGTGTCCGCGCTCGACGCGATCTGGTCGGCTGCTGCTATCGCTTCATTGAACGTCAACGCGGCTTCCCGCAACTCGACGCGCTTGCGCGCGGCCTTCGCGGGCGGCGTAACCTTGCGTATCACGTCGGCATAGTCGAGGCAGAGCTTCGACGCGCGCTCGACAGCGCGATAGGCAGCGGCCATCTCGGGAGCGCATCGCGGATGCCGGCCGGAGGCAGTGTCTACCAACGTTGCCTCCGGATCAAAATCGGGATCTCGCGATCCGCGAACGAATGCCTCCAGGTTCACCGGATAGGCCATCACGCTATAGGCGCCGAACGTCAGGCACGAAATGCTCGTGATGCCGAGGCGTAGATACGCGCGCAGATCGGAGGCGATTACCGACGGTGTCGCGAAGCCCAAGCCGCAGAACAGAATTGCGTCAGCGTAATATTCGAAGACGTGGCCGCGGCCGTCGAAGATGTCGATATAGCGTTTCAGTGAGTCGAGATAGCGCGGGTTAATCTCGCAGGCCGGATCGTCGATCGCGTGGCTGTAGCATCGCTCGCGCGGCGCCCATTCGAACCATACGTTGTCGAGCGGCTTCAGGCCGGGATGCGGCTCGATGGTGTCGTGATAGGCGAGATACGCGATCGGCGGCGCGTTGGAATCGGCGGCGAGTGCGCCAGCGATTGCGTTGACGACCTTCATATATTGGAGTTGCGGCGGGAGGTCGCGGCATTGAGCGCATCGGCACCACGCGCCGCGCCATACGTCGGCGCCCCAGATATGCAACAGCTCGTTTTCCGGATGATCATGAACGTAGGCGAGCGCGCCCGCGCGGACGATCGCGACGGCGTCGGGATTCGACACGCAGAGATTGCCGCTCGCGGCTCGCACGCCGTCGTCGCCGGCCGGGAAATACTCGGGATGCTCGGCGAAGCGGTCGCGCGGCAGCAGGAGTTGCAGTACGTGGCCGCCGTACTCGACGCCGATTCCGTGCTCGCGCAGGAGCGGTGCGATTTCGTCGATCTTGAGGCGCGTATCGTGCGCGTGGCGAATGTAGGAGAACGCGTTGATACCGCGGCGCGCCATCCACGGGATAAATTCGCGGTCGTGGCGGAGATGCAAATCGAGGCGGTCGGGAAAGTTGTAGTCCCAGGTCATGATGTCGGAGACGAACGCGCGGCGCTTGAAGGCGGGCGTGACTCGCCATGGTTCCAGCGCTGAAAGACGGGCCGAATCGATGCGCGGATATCGAGGCGCGACGCCCGGCGGGAATTTCGCGCCGAGTCTTTCGAGCAGATTCGACGCCGCGTGAATCAGTCCGCGCTCGCTTCCGGCACGAATTGTTATCGATTCAGCGCCGCGCGATACTTCGAAGCTGTCGCCGTCGAGAGCGCTCGGCGATGCGTGCGCGGAAGCCGGCGAATCGCCGAGCTCGATTCTGATTTCGGATTGCGTTAACGACGCGTCTGAAGACGATCCGACTGCTGTTCCGAGCATCGCCGCGAGTCCGCTCGACAGATCGCGCGCCGCGAGCGATCCGACTTCGCCGGCGTTGGCGCTGAATCGAATTCGAGGTGCGGCGGCGCCTTGTTTGCTCATTGTTTCGGAACTCCCGATGCGTCCGGCCCGTCGTTTTTCCGCCGGTTGGGGAATGATAACATGGGCGTCGCGCTTTGATAGCGCAGCCGAATCCTAATCGAAACCATCGACAGGTCCGACCCGCACAATGCCGAGTCCCAACGAAATTCTCGCCGAACTCAAGAAAGTAAAATACCCCGGCTTCACCCGCGACATCGTGTCGTTCGGGATCATCAAGGATATCGAAGTTGCGTACGCGGGCGTGACCGTGTCGCTCACGATGGCGTCGGCCAAACCCGAAGTCGTCGAGAAAATTGTCGCCGATGTGAAAGCCACCGTCGCCGCGATGCCGGGTGTGCCCGCCGTCAACGTTCAGATCGAGCAGCCTGCGCCGACAGCGCCGAGGACTGGCGCAGGCGTGGCCGGGCCGCGCACGATCGCGGGTGTCAAGCATATCGTCGCGGTCGCCAGCGGCAAGGGCGGCGTCGGCAAATCTACCGTCGCGGTGAATCTCGCGCTCGCGATGCATGCGCTCGGATGGCGCGTTGGCCTGATGGACGCCGACGTTTACGGGCCGAGCGTGGCGATGATGGTCGGCGTCGAGAAGGCCGTGACGCTCACGCCCGAGCGGCGCATCATCCCGCTCGAGCGCTACGGCATCCGCTACATTTCGATGGCGCTGTTCGTCAACGACGAGACGGCGATCATCTGGCGCGGGCCGATGGTCACCAAGCTCGAGACGGAATTTCTGTTCAACGTCGAGTGGGGCGAGCTGGATTGCCTGGTGCTCGACCTGCCGCCCGGCACGGGCGACGCGCAACTGACTATCACGCAGCGCGTGGCGCTCGACGGCGGCGTGATCGTGACGACGCCGCAGGAGATCGCGTTGCTCGACGTCAAGCGCGGCGTCGCGATGTTCGACGAAGTTCACGTGCCGGTTCTCGGCGTGGTCGAGAACATGAGCTATTACATGTGCCGCAAGTGCAACCATCGCCACGAGATCTTCGCACACGGCGGCGGTGCGCGCCTGGCCGATTCGGTTCACGTGCCGTTCCTTGGCGAGCTGCCGCTGGTTCGCGAGCTGCGCGAGGGCGGCGACCATGCCAGCCCAATCGTCGCTGCCAACCCGGCGCATCCGATTAGCGCGGCGTTCAAGTCGATTGCGTCGAAAGTGATCGACGGACTCGATCGTTCCGAAGCGCAGCACGCGTCTTAGTTTTTTACAGGATGGCAGACCGCCCAAAGATTTCGCTGATCACGATTACGCGCGATGAGGAGGCGCTGATCGGTCAGTGCCTGAAGAGCGCGTGGTTCTGCGACGAGAAAATAATTATCGATTCGTTCTCCACCGACAAGACTGTCGATATCGCGCGCGGCCTCGGCGCCGATGTCGTGCAGCATGAGTTCACCAACTACGTGAAGCAAAAGCAGATGGCGCTCGATCGCGCGACCGGGGACTGGGTACTGCTCATGGACGCCGACGAGCAGGCGACGCACGACCTCGGCGAGGAAATTATCCGCGCCGTGACGTCGCCGGCGCCCGCCGACGGCTATCGGATTCGGCGTATTCTGTATCACCTGGGCCATTACTACTCGCACGCGATTTACCCCGACACTCCTGTGCGCCTGTTCCGTCGCGAGCGCGGACATATCGGCGGGCGCGATCCGCATGACAAGGTCGTCGTCGAGGGACGCGTCGAGCGGCTGGACAAGCCGATCCTGCATTTCAGCTATCGCGACATCTCGGATCACGTTGCGACGATCAACCGGTTCAGCTCGCGCGCCGCGATGGAGCAGGAGCCGAACGCGCTGACGCCTTTCAAGATGATAGCGAATCCGGCGTGGCGGTTTTTCAATTTTTATATTATCCGTGGCGGGTTTCGCGACGGCGGACGCGGACTCTACGCGGCGATGACGGCCGCATTCTACGTATTCCTGAAATATGCGAAGTTGTACGAGCGCCGGCTCAAATCACGCACCGGGCTGTGAGCCGCCGGTGGGCAACCACTTCTATCGCGCTGTAGACCTGATAATTTAACCGACAGCCCATGAAACGACTGTTCTTCTACGTACGCCGGTATTGGACCTGGTACGGACTCGGAATGCTGTGCACTCTGGTCGCGTCGGCGTGCGGGATGACGGTCGCATATCTTAGCGGCGCCGCGATCAGCGCCGTCCAAGCGCATCACGCGCAGACCTTCACCCCGCTGGCAAAGCTGGGGCTGCCTGCGCAGGAGTCGCTCAATCGAATCGTGCTGATGCTGTGCGGCGCGGCGTTCCTGGGCGGCTTCGCGAGATGGCTCTCGCGCTTCACGATTTTCAACACGGGCCGCGATATCGAGTACGATCTGCGCAACGATCTGTTCGTCCATCTGACTCATCTCGGCGCCGACTTTTACGACAAGCACAAAGTCGGCGACCTGATGTCGCGGCTGGTCAACGACTTGACCGCGGTGCGGATGATGGTCGGGATGGGTGTGGTCACGTTTGCCGACGCGCCGGCGACTCTGACCTTCGCGCTCATCTTCATGTTGCACGTCAGCCTGCGACTGACGCTCGCAGTGCTATTTCCGTACGTCCTGCTGCTGTTCGGAATCAAGCGGCTGTCGCGTTCGCTGATGGTGCGCAACCTGCGCGTGCAGGAGGGCCTCGGCGGAATCGAAGGCAAGGTGCAGGAAAGCCTGGCAGGGATTCACGTCGTGAAGGCGTACGCGCTCGAGGATCATGAGTCGAAGCTGTTTCGCAAATCCAACGACGACTACAACGACCTGGGCCTGGCGCTGGCGCGGCTGCGCGGCGCGATGTTTCCGATGATTCGGGGCACGTCGACGGTCGCGGTGATGATCGTGCTGGTCTACGGCGGGTCGCTGGTGACGCGCGGAATTCTGCAAATCGGCGATCTGGTCGCGTTCATGGGATACCTGGCGCGGCTGGCGTGGCCGGTGACCTCGATGGGCTGGATGATTTCCGTCTATCAGCGCGCGAAGGCCGCGATGAAACGCCTCAACGAAATTTTTGCAGCGCCGCCGCAGGCCGGCGAACTCGAAGACGGCGGCGTTCGGCTCGACGTGAAAGGCGCCGTCGAGTGGGACCACGTGTCGTTCAGCTATTTCCTACGCGATGGCGTGGCGGGCGCGGTGGCAGAATCGAACGGCGGCGCAAGCGATGGTCACTACGACTACGCCCTGAAGGACGTGTCGGTGCGCGTGCCGGCCGGCGGCAAACTCGCAATCGTGGGACGTACCGGCTCGGGAAAATCCACGATGGTCAAGCTGCTGACTCGGCTTATCGAACCAACCGACGGCCGCGTGCTGCTCGACGGCAAGGACATTCGCGACCTGCCGCTCCATTCGCTGCGCAAGACGCTGGGCGTGGTGCCGCAGGAGCCGATCCTGTTCTCCGACACGCTCGCGCGCAACATTGCGTTCGGACGGACGGACGCGTCCGTCGCTGAAATCGAAAACGCCGCGCGCGTCGCGGGACTCGAATCGGACATCGCTGTGTTGCCGCATGGACTCGACACTGTCGTCGGCGAGCGTGGAATGTCGCTGTCCGGTGGGCAGAAGCAGCGCGCGACGATCGCGCGCCTGCTCACGTACCGGCCCCGGGTCGTGGTGATGGACGACGCGCTGTCGAGCGTCGATACCGAGACCGAGAAGTCAATCCTCGACGGCCTGGAAAAATCCGTCAGCGGCCGCACCGCGATCGTGGTCTCGCATCGTGCGTCGACGGTGCGCGACTCCGACGAAATCGTCGTGCTCGAGGACGGCCAGATCGCCGAGCGCGGGACGCATGCGCAACTGATGGCGCAACATGGAATTTACGCCGAGCTGTTCCATCGCCAACTGATGGAAGAGGAGCTGGCGCGGTACTAGGCGATGCAGCAGAGCGAGGAAAAACAGCTCGGGCGCGCGCGCGACTACGCGCTGCTCAAGTTCGTGTGGACGTACGTGCGTCCGTATCGCCGGCTGTTCTTCCTGTCGGTGATCCTGATGCCGCTGAACGCGGCCTTCGCGCTCGCGCAGCCATACGTCATCCAGCTCATCATCGATTTGTTCCTCGCTCATCATAAGACCACTCCACCGGCGTGGCTGGCGGGGATTTTTCGCGCGACTGGCGGCGGAAGCCTGATGACGATGGCGCCAATCTACCTTCTGCTGGTCGCTGGCGAGTTCGCGACATTCTACGCGCAGTTCTACCTGACCGTCATGGTCGCGCAGTATTCGCTGTCGGATTTGCGGCTGGCGGTGTTCAATCACGTCGAGCGGCTGCCGATGTCGTTCTTCGATCGCACGCCGGTCGGCAGGCTGGTCAGCCGGATGACCACGGATATCGACGCGATCAACGACATGTTCGCGTCGGGCTCGCTGACCGTGTTCGTCGACGTCATGACGATGACGGGCATCGTGGTCATCATGTGGGCCAAGAGCCCGCACCTCGCGCTGTGGGCGCTGATCGCGATTCCACCGCTGCTGCTGTTCATCAACATATTCCGGGTACGCGCGCGGGTCGTGTACCGGCAGATTCGCGAGCGGCTGGCTGCCGTGAACGCGTATCTTTCGGAGTCGCTGGCGGGGATGACCGTAATCCAGCTGTTCACGCGCGAGCGCACCAGCCGCGACGAGTTCGACGTGCTGAACCTGCGCAGCCGCGACTCGCAGATGCAGGCGAACATCTACGAGACCGGGCTGTTTGCGGCGGTCGATACGGTCGCGTCGATCACGATCGGCGTGATCCTGTGGGCGGGCGGCGGCGAAGCGCTCCATCGCGCGATCACGATCGGCACGCTGGTCGGCTTTATGCAGTACGCGCAGATGTTCTTCATGCCGCTGCGGGAAATTTCGAACAAGTACACCGCGATGCAATCGGCGCTCGCGTCGGCGGAGCGAATCGAACAGTTGATGGAAGAACCGCTCATCGTGTCGAGCCCCGCGATGCCGAAGCTGCCGCCGGTCTCGCGCGGGTCGATCGTGTTCGATCACGTCGGCTTCGAATACCGTCCCGACGAACCGATACTGAAAGACCTGAGCTTCACGGTTGAGCCGGGACAGAAGGTTGCGATCGTGGGACCGACCGGTTCCGGAAAAACGACGATCATCAAATTGCTGAACCGCTTCTATGACGTGCAGAGCGGGCGAATCCTGGTCGATGGAGTCGACGTGCGCGAATGGGACCTGCGCGCGCTGCGGCGGACGATCGGCCTGGTACAGCAGGACGTGTTTTTGTTCGCCGGCGACGTCATGGAGAATATCCGGCTCGGGCTCGACCTGAACGAATCGGAAGTGCGCGATGCGCTGCGGCGCGCGCAGGCTTTGCGATTCGTCGAGCGTCTGCCGGGAGGTCTCGCTGAGGAGATTCGCGAACGCGGCGCGAACCTGTCGGCGGGTCAACGGCAACTGCTGTCATTCGCCCGCGCGCTCGCGTACAACCCGCGAATCCTGGTGATGGACGAAGCGACCTCGAGCGTGGACAGCGAGACCGAGCGCCTGATCCAGCTGGCGCTGAACGAGTTGCTCGCGGAACGCACTGCGGTCGTAATCGCGCATCGGCTTTCAACCATCGAGCGCGCCGATCGGATCATGGTGCTGGGCGGAGGCATGCTCCGCGAGAGCGGGACGCATGACGAACTCCTCGCGCAGCGCGGACTCTACTATCGGCTGTTCGAATTGCAGTACGCCGCGATGGCAAACAGCGACCGCCTCGTGGCGGGTTGACAAATCGGGCTGATGACGGAAGACGTGGCTGGCACGACGCGGCGGGCGGCGCGAGCGCAACTTTGGGTGGCGTCCCTCATGCGGCTGACGGCGATAATCCTCGCGCCGATTCTGCTGAGCGGATGCTATATCGCACGGGGCGCCTACGAGGAAGGCAGAATTCTGTGGAACCGCAAGCCGATTGACGACGCGCTCGCACGCGGCGATCTTTCGGCGGACGTTCGCACGAAGCTGGAGACCGTGCTCGCGGTGCGCAAGTTCGCTGCCGACAAGCTCGGCGAGAACGTCGGCGGTGCGTATGAAAGCTTCGCCAACGTCGATCAGGGCGCGATTATCCACGTCGTGATGGCGGCGCCGCGCGACTCGCTGTCGCCGTACACATGGTGGTTCCCGATAGTCGGCAGCGTGCCGTATCGCGGCTACTTCGACGAGAGCGATGCGCTCGCCGAGGCCGCAACGCTCGAGGCGGATGGGCT
>JBAWCX010000741.1:0-4901 GCA_049590495.1 Binatus sp. (SeqCode) | reverse complement strand
CGCCCATCCTATGGAATAGGTCATGTCGCGCGCGAAGTTGCCGCCCAGCTCAAATGTGAGCGTCGAACCCGGTTCGCTGAAGTAATCGGCGATCTCGATGTTCATCAGGAGGAACGCCAGGACTGTGCCGCATCCGGCAAGGAGCGGCGGAACGTTTGCCTCCAAAATGCGGTTGCGCGGCGGCGCGAGAAGTTTTGACCCGGCGAACAGACACACAGTCACGATGCCGTAAGCGTAGAGATACCAGTTGAAAATCGGCATCGCGGCGCGCGGATGGTAGTCAAGCACGGCGGGATTGAACGCAAGCCGGAGGAAAGCGGCGATGAGCAGGCCGACGCCGGTCAGCCGCAAACCCGGATGCGGCACACGATGGAACAGCCACAACAACGCCATGCCTTCCAGCGCCCAGCCGATGGTGATCCATTGCCGGTCGAACTGGATCGGGAAAATCAGCGTGATGAAAAAGAGCGCCACGCCGCCAAACCAGGCGAGTTGAGCCATGCGTGATTTGTTTTCCTCGGGAACTTTCTTCAACACAGCGACGAGGCTCAACAATCCGGGAATCGCAAACGCAGCCGGCAACAATCCCATCGCTTGATTCGGATAAACGGCGGATACGAAGCGGTGGATGAGAAAAAATTGCGGCGGCCCGGCCATTGCGGAAGTCGCCCATGGAACAACCTTGTTGGAAAATTGTTTCCAAAACAGAAATGGAAACAGCGCGAACACGGCGAAGAAAATCAGATACCAGGTCAAAACCAGCCCCAGCGGCTGATTTGGATTCGTGGGTTCGAAATGGCTGAAATGCCACGCGCATTCGAGCGCGGTCACACAGGCGAGACCAACGGCGGGCATCCAGTCGATTGAAAATAGTTTTGCGACGCCTAGCAACAAAACGACGAGCAAAAGCGCAAGGCCGAAGACCGGCGACGGATTTATCAGCGGCAACCGCAGCGTCGCCATTATGAGCAGCAAGAACGGGAGCACGACGGAGCACGCGGGCAAAATCGCGGCAAAATCTCCCGGCGCATCAAGGTTGTTGTTGAATTTAATCCCGGTTGTCAGCGCGTCGGGCTGGAATTCCTTAACCAGCCAAATACTAACTGCGGCGAAGAAAACCGCGAACGCGGCGAGCAGGAAAAATGAAATCGACAGGCCGGTGAGATCGGACGGAATTTTGAAGATTAGCTCGCCGGTCGCGGCAAGCGTGAGCAACAACACCGCGAGCACCGGTAGCAACGTGGCCGTAAGCACAGCGAGCGCGATGGCCAGCAAATCCACCAGCAAAATGAACGGCCAGACGACGAACGAGACTGCCGCGAGCGTGAAAACCGGAACCAGTACAAGCGCGAGCGCGAGGACCGGAAAGAGGTGATTGGCCCAAGTCGGAGTTACGATGCCGCGCCGGCGTTGGAGGAACGCGGGCAAAGCCGAGTGGGCGATGGCAAAGAGGAAATAAAAAGCCAGCGCGGCGTTGAGGAGTTCGTCGGTCAGCCATGCTTGCGTCCAAAATCCCAGCAATCCAAAGACGGCGAGTCCCGCTATCGATTGAGCGACGGCGATTGTGTCATCGGCCAGCACAAGCGCGATGACGCCAAGATCGACGAGAAAAATAAACCCGAACATCAACCATGGGCGTTGCGCGAGCGGCTCGAAATCCAGAAACCACGCGGTGAACGCGAATGTCACCGCGACCAGGCCAAGCGCTGAACAAAGGAGCCATTCCCTTGCACGAACTCGGCCTATTCCAAAGATCGAAGATTCTTCATTATCCAAAGGTCTCCAGGTTTTCGCCCACCAGTTCGCCGCGAGAAAAAGCGCGTTGAAGCCGAGCAGCACGGCGAGCGCGATGAGAATCTTGTTTCCCTCGAAATATTTTTCGCTGACGAAAAATTCACCGGCCCAACTGATCTGCATGAATGCAGTTCCGAAAGCGGCGAGCGCGGTGAGAAAAAACCAGCGTCGATTGAGCGCGACGACGATGAGTCCCGCGTCAAGGATCGCGATATAGCCGAAAAGTCCGAGCGGATTGTCTTGACCAGTGGAAAGTAAAACGGGCGTGAGGAATCCGCCCAGCATTCCGAGAATCGCGACGACCAGGGCGTTGAGCCGGATGGCAAGAAGGAACGCTGTGGTTGTGATGAGCGCCATCAGCAGGAAGGTTGGAATCGGCCCGAAGAAATCGAAGTGATAAATCGAACGGCATGCGAACGTGACGCTATAGAGGATGACGACTCCGGTCGCGCACAGAGTTTGCGAAAGCACCGGGAAACTTTTGCGAGACATCACCACGCCGCCGACCAGCAGGCCGAGGCCGGTGAGAAAACCAATCGTTACTCGCAAGACGGGAGGGACGAGATTGTTGTCGAAGGAGTACTTGACGAAAAATACAACGCCGAGGAACAGCGCGAGTCCGCCAACCCACGCAAAACCCTTCACGCCCACGAATTGTTCCCAATCGATTTTCGCAACCAGCGGGCGCGGCGGCTCAGAAAAGGGCGGCGATTCGGTGGTCGGTGGATGTGGCGACGAAATGACTGGCTGGGGCGCGGCAACTGGTCTTGGCGGTGTGACTGGAGCAGGAGTGACAATCTTCGGTTGTGACGGAGGCGCGGAGCCTGGTCCGACAGGCTTTGGCAATTCCTTCTCGATCTTCAATCGAGCAACTTCCGATTCGAGTGCGATGAGCCGGTGGAAAAGTTCTTCGATGCGATTCTGTGCGCGGACGGCGCGCACGATCAGCCAGATCGTCAGCGCAATCGGAATTCCGAAAACTAGCAAGACGATAAGAGCCATGCTTTTATTTCGACTCGTGATGCGATTCGCCGGTGTGCACTTGCGCCAGCAAGTTAGCAAACTGACTGGCCGCCACAAACGGCGAGAAAGACGCAAGCATCAGCGATCTATAGCCGCAGTCTGTCAACCGCCGAATGGGTGTCAAACGGTTGACAGGTTCACTGAGAGCGCAGCTAGCATCAGACTGCGTCATTCGTCATTCACCATCTTTCTGAGGAGTATCGCGTGAGCATCACCATCGACAGCTACCGCTACGAAGAGATCTACCCGTCGTTCAAGGCGGCTACCGACGAAAAAGAAAAGACTGCGCGCATCAACGCCGCGTTTCTGAATAGACTCGCCAGCGAGCGCATGGTTTTGACAGGAACCGATCCCATCCTGATTGCCGACATCGGCAGCGGCCCATGCGATACGCTTGTAAAGTATCTCACCGGTGTGAAGTTCGACGCAGGCTTCAAGGTCCGCGCGACTGACTTCAGCATCGAGTACGCCGGCGAACGCAACGGCGAGGCGCTCGCGACTCTCGCGGCCGCGCAATCGGCGGGCACTCTGAAGCTCGTCGATTTCTCGGCGCGAGCCGGCGATTCATTCGCGGGACATCTGCTCGACTTGCTGGGATCGAACGGCAGGCAGGCGCGTTCGCGCGAGTTTCGAATCGTCTTTGCCTCGCACGTGCTATACCACTGCGAGACTCCGGGGAGTGCCGAGCGCCTGATCGAGGACGTGACGCAAAACGTTCTGGCCGACGACGGCATCTGCGTCCTGTATCATCTCGCGAAGGTTCCGTTCAGTTTCCAGGACTTTCGCGCCCGTTACGGCAGCAACTCCGCGGCGGTTGCTCACAGCAACACGCCAGCCGTTGCGATCGACGATCCTCCCGCCAAGGTCGACGAGGTCTGCGCCGCGCGCGGCATTCCATGCCACCGCATGGACTTCACCGCCGATCTCAGGTTCGCGATGCCGGACGAGAAAATCTGGAGTTACTTTCGAGATCCGGCGCGGTACGAACAGCTCTGCGCGACGCATCCGGAAGCCGCTGAAGATCTGAACCGCTTGATGTTCCTGACCCAGCGCGCACATGTCGAGTTCGCCGCCGATCATTCGCCGACCGGATTGGCCGCGTATCTCGATGAAATCGGCGGTGTGCTGAAACGCAATGCCGGGATTTTGAAACTGGCCGAGTCGATGCAGGTGATCTATCGGCCCGGCGCGCCGGCTGACTTCGGCAAAGGAATCGGGGCAGCACTCTCCGCGCTCGGCCAGCCCTAGTCGCGCTTTTTTAGCTGAGCACCGGGTAGCTCATGATTGGCCGAGGTGCCAGATCTCGCGAGAGTATTCGGTAACCGCCCGATCGCTTGAGAAATAGCCAATCCGGGCCAGATTGAGTATAGCCTTTCGTGTCCAAATCTCCGGGTGTTGATACTCAGTCGCTACTTTGGACTGGATATCCACATATGATCCGAAATCCGCCATCAGGAAATAGTCATCGCGATTAACCAGCACGTCGCGGACCCATCTGAACAGTCCCGGCTCGGTGGGACAGAAGCGATCTGACGCCAACTCGTCGAGCACCCGCTTGAGCCGCGCGTCCGTCTCGTAGTATTCGCGTGGCCGGTACGTCCCCTTCAACGTCAGCTCCTCGATCTGCTCGGCGGTGAGCCCGAAAATGAAAATGTTGTCCGCGCCGACGGCTTCACGAATCTCGATATTCGCGCCATCGAGCGTCCCCACCGTCAGCGCGCCATTCATCGCGAACTTCATGTTGCCGGTGCCCGACGCTTCGCGGCCGGCGGTGGAAATCTGTTCGGAGACGTCGGCGGCCGGAATAATTTTCTCAGCGAGCGAGACCCGGTAGTCCGGCAGAAATGCGACCTTGATCAACTCACGCGTCTTCGGGTCATTGTTGATCACATCGCCGAGGTTGTTGATCAACTTGATGATCATCTTCGCCGCCCAGTAGCCGGGCGCCGCCTTGCCCGCGAGCAGGTAGGTGCGCGGCGCGGGAGGCTCGACGCCGTCGTCCACCAGCCGCAGGTACTCATGCACGATTCCCAACGCCATCAGGAGCTGGCGCTTGTATTCGTGGATGCGTTTGGCCTGTATGT
>JBAWCX010000740.1:0-9139 GCA_049590495.1 Binatus sp. (SeqCode) | reverse complement strand
GTTCAACGTCTCGACGCTCGGCAGGAAGAAAATCAAACCCGAGCAGGCATCGGGAGAGCAGTTGGGCGAAGGCGAGGGCGCGAAGGGCGGCGGCACCAACGAAGAGTCGCCGATGGCCGAGGCGGGGCGCGCGCCCGCGACGCTCGGCTCACTGTTCGTGCAGAATTTTTCGATTCAGGACGGCACGTTGGAATTTGTGACCGAAGGTACGTCGAATGTTGCGACCGTCAACACGATCGACCTCAAGGTGCGCGACTTCGGCTTTCAGGCGCCGTTTACAGTCACGCTCACTTTCGCCGCGATGACCGATCAACAGAATTTCGACCTTTCCGCGACGATTGGACCGTTGATCAGCAACGGCGCCATCGATGTGGACGCAATTCCGTTGACTGGGACCGCCAAGGTCGGCCCGATTCTGCTGACGCAGCTCGAGACGATCCCGGCGCTCACGGGCGCGATTCCGCGGAACCTCTCGCTTTCGGGTCCGGTCAGCTTCGACGCCAATGCCGACGGCACCGTGGGGTCGATTAAATTCAACGCCACGAGCGATTTGAGCGCGCCCGCGATCGCCTTCGGCGACGCTTTCAGCAAGCCTGCCGGCGAATCGCTCAAGATTTCCGCCCAAGGTGCACGGACTGGATCGGCGGTTGGGGTGACGCTCG
Source organism: Binatus sp. (SeqCode) (assembly GCA_049590495.1). Classification (GTDB taxonomy): domain Bacteria; phylum Desulfobacterota; class Binatia; order Binatales; family Binataceae; genus Binatus. The sequence continues at coordinate 8,477 of JBAWCX010000740.1, read as the reverse complement.
CCAACGTCACGCTTGGCGACCTCGAAGCCAAGGCGGCCAATATCAAGGTCGGCGGCGGCGCGACCACTGCCCGTATCGATACCAACAACTTCGATATCGCTTCGATCGCGAAGATGATCCCGGCACTTGCCAAGTACAACCTCGAAGGCAAGAGCGAGATTCATACCGACGCGACGCTCGAGAGAGGCAAGGTGTCGGCTAACGGCACGGTCGCCCTCGCCGGCGTCGGACTGTCGACCCCCGATCAGAAGGCGCCGCCGTTGAGCCATCTGAGCGGCGGCATCAAGCTCACGGGCACCAGCGCCGACGTTGGCCCGCTGACGTTCAACCTGGGCGCCTCGCAGGCGACGTTGAAGTCGAACGTCGATCAGTTTCAGCCACTGGTCATGAGCTTTGAGCTGAATGCGGCCTCGGTCCACCTCGCGGATCTTGCCCCCTCGCGGCCGCCCGACGAAGTGCTCAACCAGCTTTTCGCCAAGGGCACTGCCTCGATGGGCGGGGTAAACGGCCGCACCATCGAGTCTGACATCACGTCGCCGTCGGGCAACCTCGGCAACGTCCCGTACCAGAACCTGAAACTGTCGCTGGCGCTTGGGGGCAATCAGGCCCGGGTGACCTTGCTCAAGGTAAAGGCGTTCTCGGGCAACCTCGAAGCGACCGGTAACACGCGGCTCGAGGCGGCGGCGCCGATGGCGGCATCGATCAGTTTTACCAATCTCGATGTTCAGCAGGCGCTCGACTCGCAGAAGTCCAAGGCAGCCGGCACGGTTCGCGGTTCGCTCTCCGGAAATATCAACGTCACCGGCAAGACTGGCAGCTTCGACGAGATGAAGCCGACGCTGAAGGGCAGCGGCAAGCTCGTGCTGACCAACGGCAAGTTGGTCGGCGTCAACGTCGGCGGCCAGGCGCTCAAGAAAGTGCAGCACCTGCCCGCGATCGGCAACCTGGTTCCCGACGCGGTCGTCCAGAACCATCCCGAGCTGTTCAGCAACCCCGACACCGACATCCAGCTCGCGAGCCTGAGCTTCGTCCTCGCCGACACGCGAATCACCTCGCACGACGTCAAGGTGCAGACGGTGGACTACAATCTGCTCGGCGACGGATGGTTCGACATGGACAAGAATATCGACCTCGCGGCGCGGATCGTGCTCTCGCCGCAATTCAGCAAGGAATTGATCGAGCAGAAGAAGGAGGTCGCGTTCGTCGCGAACCAGGACGGGCAAATCGACGTCCCGCTGCAAGTCGTCGGGCAACTGCCCAAGCCGCAAGTCCTGCCCAACGTGACGGAACTCGCGCAGCGCGCCGGGACCAATGCAGTCGGATCCCAGGGCCAGAAGTACATAGGCAAGGTATTTGGCAAAAAGGGACTACCGGGCGGATTGAGCAAATTTCTCGGCGGCGATTCGAGTGGAAATGCCGGCTCAGGCAACCCCAACTCAGGCAACGGCAACAACTCGGGCAGCTCGAATCCTCCGCCAAATCCCCTGGATCAACTGAAGAAATTGTTTTGAAACGGTGCGTCAGCCTGCCAACTGCTCGTACCGACGTTGTAATACGCCATCGAGCTCGTCACGCCGACCAGCTTCGACGAGCGCTAGCATCTCGATTAGATCGTCGTCTTCGAGAGCAATGATGATGCCGCGACCGTCGAGCGCCGTGTCCTTGCAGCGCGCGTGCAAGCGGTTCCGATCTCGAACGGCGCGACAAATCAAGAATCCAAAGCGTCCTCGGAGCGGTGAAAAGCGTCCTGATAACTGGTCCAGCTCGGGGTTGCCAATTTCCTTCCCATAGTTCTTGCACTCGACGAAAACAGCTTGCGCCCCAACCGGTGGATGTCTGAGCATCCTGAAGAAAAAGCCTTCATCGCTCTGATTAACGAAGCGTATGTCGATCCGTTTCCTACCCTCGTGTATTTCGTGCTCGATTTCGGGGCAGATTAGACTTGGATAAAACAAAAACTCGAGAAGTCCCGAAGAAAAGTGATGGAATTTTGTTGCGGCGCCATCGCCGGTCGGGATTCGTCGCAGCGTCTCGATCAAGGCGCGCGCGAAGGCGCACTCATCAAAATCGGGATCAAAATCTCGATCGGTGAGTTGACGAGGAATTTCCAACTGTCTCTTGTACGCTTCGAGAACCTCCGGGTGTTCTTTGCTGAATCGGGAAAGAAATTCTTTCGTAATCGGATATGCTTCTCGCAGGGCTTTCTTAGTGACCCGCCTCTCTCCGGACTGCAGCGCTTCAACCAACCCGGATCGGGAGTCTACGTGTTCCTGTTGGAGAAAATTCAAGACGAAGTGGTTGTAGTATTTGTAGGCATCGAATGTGATGTTCCAACGGACGCTGGCTTTCGGTACAAGCAGGATTTTAGCTCCGTGCGCCACGGGCAGCTGCACGTATGACTGTTCCCAACGGCCCGCAGCTGGGTTCCACAGGCGCCCTGAAGCAACAGTCCCTTGGAGCTGAATGCCATGAAGCCTACATTGCTCCTGAGAGTACTGGATGAGCTCTCGCCGGATTATGTTGGTTGCCATGTCCGAGATTTTGTCGGAGCCAATGCCATCAACAAAGAGGTCGCACTCGGACAGTTCGGAAAGCAGGCCGCTCGTTGCCGCTTGGCTTGCTTTTAACTGTTCATAAAGATCGAGAGCTTGCTTTCCCGAAACACCCCGGCCAGATGGCGTCCCCGTCGACAGGCCGAGGTGCGTTTCGTTGGGCTCGCTCAAGTTGTCGAGGAGGTGTCGCCCTTGGGCGTCGTTCCCGTGCCGAACGCAATCGATCGCGGCTTGAAAGAAGGAGATTATTTCCGCATGGCAGCGTTCAGACCAGGAATCCTGTTTTATGCTGAAGATGTATGGGTCGATAAATAGCGGAATATCAGTGTCGAGGTCGATATCCACGAAATCGAGCTCCGCTTGGCTCTTACCGATATTGAAGAATTCACTGAACTTCATTCGGGTTTATCTCGACCTTGTCATCTCAAGCATCCACTGCTGGGAGAGAGAACCTGGCATGAATCGCCGATCCCACTACAAATTCATCTGAACGATCGTTGCGCCCGCGCCGCCGTGATGCGGTTCCGCGCCACGAAATGACGCGCAATATGGCGACGTTCCCAGGTATTCGGCCACGGCTTTCCTGAGCGCGCCCGATCCGATTCCGTGAATAATCCGGACCTCGGCGCGATTGGTCAGGAACGCGGTGTCGAGAAATTCCTCGAGTTTGCGCAGCGCGTCCGTCGTTCGCATTCCAATCAGGTTCAACTCGTCGCGCTCGCCGCCCTCGACGCTGAAAGTGACGGTCGCCGCCTTGGCCGGTGCCGGGCGATTTTCGGGCGCGCTCGCCGCCGACCGGCGCAGCCGCTCGGGCGCGACTTCTATCCTGAGACCGCCGCGGCTGATCACGGCGCGCCCCGATTCGAGCACGATCAATTCACCGCGGATGTCGCCGACCTCGACGCTGTCGCCGACCTTCAGCGGCGCGTCGGACTCCGGCCCGGCGTCGGCAGCCGCCGGCGCGAGGCTCTCGAGCTTCGCCGCCGCTGTCGTGATGAACCCCTTCAGGTCGGTGCGCGACTTCGTCCGGCTCTTCAACTCATCCATCAGCGCCGCACCGTCGCGCCGGAGCTCCTCGATCAGCTCCGCGACTTCGGCGCGCAGCCGTTTGCGTTCCAGCTCGGCGCGCGCGCTCGTCTTTTCAGCTCCTTGCAGGACGTCTTGCTCGATCTGGGCAAGGTGTAATTCGCGCTCGCGCAATTTTTCGAGCTGCGCATTCAGCTTCGCGCGCTCGGCATCGAGTCTCTTCAGTGCGTCGGTGAGCTCGATTGTCCCGGCGCCCATCGATTGCTCAGCCGCGCTGATTATTTCCTCGGGCAGTCCGAGCCTGCGTGCCACCGCCAGTCCGTAGCTCTGCCCGATCGTGTGCGGTTTCAGCCGATACAGCGGCGCGAGGCGGTCGGCGTCGAAGTCCACGGCTGCCGCCTCGAATCCGGCTTGCGAGTATGCGTGCAGCTTCACCGCCGTCGAATGCGTCGCGATCGCCAGCATGCAGCGGCGCGTCCCGAGATGATTCATCAGTCCGATCGCGAGCGCGGCGCCCTCGGCGGGGTCGGTGCCCGCGCCCGGCTCGTCCAGAATCACCAGCGCCGGCTCGACGAGCGACCTGACTATCTCCGACAGGTTGGCGATATGCCCCGAAAAGCTCGACAGGTTGGATTCGATCGACTGTTCGTCGCCGATATCGGCGAACACGCTGCGAAACACCGTCGCCTTGCTGCCGGCGAGCGCGGGAATCAGCATCCCGGCCTGCGCCATCAGCGACAGCAGCCCGACCGTCTTGAGCGCGACGGTTTTACCGCCGGTGTTCGGCCCCGAGATGACGATCCCGCGCTGGCCGGCGCCGATTTTGACGTCGATCGGAATCACGTCGCGGCCGCTGGTCATCAGTAGCGGATGCCGCGCGCCGATAAAGTCGATTCCCTCGTCCACGAGCTGCGGCTCGACGCATCGAAATCGCTCGGCGAAAAGCGCGCGCGCGTTGAGCGCATCGAGCGCGACCATCGCGTCGAATGTGAGCTGCAGCTCCGGCGCGTATCCGCCGACCATCGCCGTCAGCTGCGCCAGGATTCGCGTTTCTTCCGCCTCCGCTTCGCGCTCGAGCATCATCAGCCGGTTGTTCAGCTCGACCGCCCACATCGGCTCGACGAACAGCGTCTCTCCCGAAACGCTGCGGTCCTGCACGATGCCCTCGAACCGCTCCGAGTAGTTCAGCTTCATCGGCAGCACGAAGCGGCGATTGCGAATCGTCACGATGTAATCCGAGACGAACGACTCCATCCCCGACGCGTTGAGCGAGCGCAGTAGCCGCGCCTCGAGTTCCGCGCGCTCGTCGCGCAGCCTGCTGCGCAGGCGCTTCAGCTCGGGACTCGCGTCGTCGAGGATTGTGCCGTCGTCAGCCAGCGCGCCGAGCATCGCATCGGCCAGCTCCTTCGGCGCGAGCAGGTTGTGCACGAGCGCCGCGACCTGTGGAAAGCGCTCGACGCGCGAGCGCAGAAATCCGCTGACGTGGCGCGAGCCCACGATAAAATCGCGCACCTTCACCAGCGCTTCGCCGCCAAGGATCGCCCCAGCGCGCGCCGCCACGAGCAGGTACGGCCGCTGATCGCTGAACTCGCTTATGGGAATCGACCCGGCATGCGATCTCAACTCGACCATCTCGGCCGTGGTAGTAAGCCGGCGGCGCACTTCAATCGCGTCGATCGACGGGCGCAATTCCGCAGTCGCCTCGCGCCCCGGTTCCGATGCGCAGAGCTCCATGACGAGGTGAATCACCTTGTCGAACTCGAGTGCTTTCAGATCGCGTTCACGCATCGCTAATATCCAGCCAGCTTTCTAATATTTAGTCCAACTCTGGTCCTCAGGCATCAAGGATTCAAAAAATGGATCGAATAGAATCGCGGCTGAACACCAACTCCGACGAGTTCCGCCGCAATCGCGACGCGATGGATTCGCTGGTCAAGCGGCTGCGCGCGGAAATCGAGCGGGTTCGGCAGGGCGGTCCGGCGCACGCGCGCGAGCTGCACGTCGAGCGCGGCAAGTTGCTCGTGCGCGATCGCGTCAAAAAACTCCTCGATGCCGGCAGCCCGTTCCTCGAGCTGTCTCCGCTGGCCGCGTACCAGATGTATGACGGCGACTCGCCGTCCGCGAGCATCATCACCGGCATCGGCAGAATCCACGGCCGCGAGACCGTCATCGTCGCCAACGACGCGACCGTCAAAGGGGGCACGTATTTTCCGATGACCGTGAAGAAGCATCTCCGCGCGCAGCAAATCGCCATCGAAAATCTGCTGCCATGCGTTTATCTGGTCGATTCGGGCGGCGCCTTCCTGCCGATGCAAGCCGAGATTTTTCCCGATCAAAATCACTTCGGGCGCATCTTCTACAACCAGGCGCGGATGTCCGCCATCGGCCTCGCGCAGGTCGCGGTGGTGATGGGCAGTTGCACGGCGGGCGGCGCGTACGTGCCTGCGATGTGCGACGAGAACATCATAGTCCGCGAGCAGGGAACGATCTTCCTGGCGGGACCGCCTCTCGTGCGCGCCGCGACCGGCGAGGAAGTTAGCGCCGAGGAGCTCGGCGGCGGCGACGTGCACACTCGCCTCTCCGGCGTCAGCGATCACCTGGCCGACGACGACGAGCACGCGCTCCAGATTGCGCGCGCGATCTTCGAGAATCTTGGACCTCGCACCGCCGCCGCGATCGAGCAGGACGCTCCCGAGGATCCGCACTACGATCCCGACGAACTCTACGGCATCATCCCGGTCGATACGCGCAAGCCCTACGACGTGCGCGAGGTGATCGCGCGGCTGGTTGACGGGAGCCGCATGCATGAGTTCAAGGCGCGCTATGGCACCTCGATCGTCACCGGCTTCGCGCGCATCTACGGCTATCCCGTCGGCATCATCGCCAACAACGGCGTGCTGTTCAGCGAGTCGGCGCTGAAGGCCACCCACTTCATCGAATTGTGCTGCGCCCGTCGCATCCCGCTGCTGTTCCTGCAAAACATCACCGGCTTCATCGTCGGCAAGCGCTACGAGCAAGGCGGCATCGCGAAGGACGGCGCCAAGATGGTCAACGCTGTAGCCAACGCGCAGGTGCCGAAGTTCACGGTGATCATCGGCGCGTCGAACGGCGCCGGAAATTACGGGATGTGCGGGCGCGCGTTCTCGCCGCGCTTGCTCTTCATGTGGCCGAACGCGCGAATCTCCGTGATGGGCGGCGAACAGGCGGCGAACACGCTGCTCACGGTGAAGCTCGGGCAGTTGAAGCGCGAAGGCGCGACGATGACCGACGCGGAGCAAAAGGAATTTCTGCGGCCCACGCTCGAGAAGTACGAGCTCGAGTCGAGCGTCTACTACTCGAGCGCGCGGCTATGGGACGACGGCGTCCTCGATCCCGTCGAGACGCGCGCCGCACTGGCACTGGGCATCGCGGCCTCGATGAACGCGCCAATCCCCGAGCATCCAGGCTTCGGCGTCTTCAGGATGTAAGCCGCGGCGCGGCGCATTGGCAGTGCCGCGCGCTCGAAATAGTCTAACCGACGCGGTCGCCGGTCAGCGCTTGAGAAACGTGTATGTCCTTGGTGCGTGCTCTTTAAGGTACTTGCGCAGCGACTCGATACCCTGCTCGCGAACCGTGGTTCGCAGACCACCACCCGGGACCCTCTCCTCAATCGACCATTGGCTGGTGCTCAGCGTGATGTAGAGTTTTCTCTTCCCGACCGTGGCGCTCCCGCGAGTCCCAAAGTGGTTCAATTGCAGGTTGAACTCTTCCAGCAGTTCCTGCCAGTAACTCCAGTGTAAGCGGAAGACGGGCGGCCGCGGGGCGACTGGCGTGTCCTCGGCCTCGATCGCGTAGCGCTGCATGAGCTTCTTCTGCAAGCGGTACGCATTCTCGGCCTCTGCGGCCGCGGCCCCGTTATCAGTGCTCACCCTGCTCAGCAGTGCGATCTTTCGGCGTGCATCTTCGGTTGTCATCGAAACGCTCCCCCTTCCATTCTGACGACGATCACGTGGACTACATAATATTGGTTACAAGAGCTCTACTGATGGAGATATAATTCAATGCCACTTTCTATCAGGTTTGACAAGCTATAGCTAGTCCTTGCACATTTTTTCCGAATTTTCCGGAACGTGGGAGGGAATCGGACAGGTCACCCCAGAAAATGGATCGCGATTATCACGTTCGATACCGCGAACGACGCCGGGATCACCCAGCGCGAGTATCTGCGAATCTTTAACCCCAAATCGCGCCGGCGCTCTGAGCGATGCGTCACGTGGACTGTCATCAGTTCCACCACCGCCAGAAAAACGTAGATGTAGCACTCGAGGAAAAACGCATCGATGTACGTCAGGTAGGGCAGCCGCGGCATCGTCGCGGAAATCGCAAACGCGAACGCAATTACTGTCAGAATCGTCGTGACCGCGACCTGGACCTGGTTTGACAGGTCGTCCGCCTCGATCCAGAACACCGCCCACGACAGGAACACCATCAGCAGCAGCGGCAGAAACACTTTCCACAAGTAGAAGCTGGAGCGCCGCGTGACGTCGATCTCAAACTTGGCCTCCGGCACCGTCAGGCCTCCGTAGGTCGGCGCAGTGAGCAACTCCGAGTGAAATCCTGTCAGGTGCCACTGCGCCAGCGAGGAGAAGGACTGGAATTCGCTGGCGGTCCACGTCGAGTTTGCGTCCAGCTTGAACTTTATTTGCGGTCCGTTCGCCAGAAAGGGATGAATGAGGATTTCCAGACGCTGCCGATCGAACGGGAAGCGCCTGAGCTCGAATCGCGACGACAGCGTTACGACGATGCGTTCCGCGTATGCCACCGTGCCGTCCGGACTCACCATGAGTGAGACTTCGTCGCGCGAGCGGGGAGACGAAGCGTTGATCATTTCCAGTTGAGGCGTCCAGATCTGCCCCTTCG